>JAYVXM010000479.1:0-4094 GCA_043785205.1 Bdellovibrionales bacterium | reverse complement strand
TCATTCCGGTCACCCCGGGGCTCCAGTTCGCCAAATCCGGCGAAGGCATCGGTAAGGTCGCCCAGCTTGGAACGGGCGAAGTCGCGAAGATCAAATCGGACGCCTTCCAAAAGGATATGACCTTCATGCAAGCCGTCTCCTTCGACCCCAGTACGGCGAAGGCGAGCAACGAAACGTCCTCCGGTAAAGACTCCGCCAAAGGCGAAGGCAAAGAGGCCAAGGGCGATAAAGGCGACGCGAAAGTGGATGGGAAAAACAGCGGCGGCGAGGCGAAGGGCGATTCCTCCGGCGGCGGTAAAACGACGGTCGCGGCTATCGGCGCCGGCATCGAAGCCCAAGCTCAAGACGCTCCGAAGCCGACGGTCGGCGATTTGAAACTTCCGGGCACCTTCACCCCGGATATTCCTCAACAACGTCCGATCGATCAGCTGAACGGCCGACTCGTGAATCTTCACGTACGGATTTGCCCGGGCGGCGGCTGCTAAACTTAGTGGACGACGTGTAAATCGAGGACGTCGAGCCGAAGCGCGCGAATGACTTCGGCGCTGTGATCGTGCCCGCGTGTTTCGAGCGTCAGCGCCACTTCCGTGCGATCGATCGTGGTCGAAGGCTCACTTCGGTCATGGATAGCCTGGATTACGTTCGCTCCCGAACGCGCGATCGTTGCCGTCAGCCGAGCGAGCGAACCGGGACGATCGGAAATGAGGACGTTCACCCGAAGGCGGCGACCCTTGCGGATCAGTCCGCGATCGATGACCCGGTTGAGCACGTTGACGTCGATGTTTCCGCCGCCGACGATGACGACGACCTTCTTCCCGCGAAGTTCGGGCTTGAGTTGGTCGAGGACGGCGACCGAAACCGCCGCGGCGCCCTCCGATATCACCTTCGCCTTTTCGACGAGAGTCAGGATCGCGGCCGCGATCATCTCGTCGTCGGCGAGCAGAATCTTGTTCACGTGTTTTCGCAGGATATCGAACGTTGTCTTTCGGGTCGCGCCGACCGCGATCCCGTCCGCGAATGTTTCGACCTTATCGAGGACGATCGGACGTCCCTTCCGGAGGGACATCGCCATCGCGGCCGCGCCCTTCGCCTGGGCGCCGTAGATTTTCGCCTTCGGCCGAAGCTGGTCGAGCACGATCGCGATACCGGAGAGAAGCCCCCCTCCCCCGACCGAACAGACGACGGCGTCGAGATCGGGAAGCTGGTCGAGGAGTTCGAGCGCGACCGTTCCCTGGCCCGCAATCACTTCCGCGTCATCGAAGGCGTGGACGAGGACTTTTCCGGTCTTCTTAGCGAGTCGCTGAGCGATCGCCGAACACTCGTCGTAGGTATCCCCCTCGAGGATGACTTCCGCACCGAGATTTTTCGTGTTCTGAACCTTCATCAACGGCGCGCCCTTCGGCATCACGATCGTCGCCTTCACGCCGAGCTTCCGCGCGCCCCAAGCGACCCCCTGGGCGTGGTTTCCGGCGCTCGCCGCGACGACACCCTTTCTCCGTTCGGCCGACGTGAGGTGGGCGATCTTATTCGTCGCGCCGCGGATCTTGAATGATCCGATCGGCTGCATGTTCTCGAGCTTGAGATAAATTTCGCACCCATAGGTGGCGCTCATCCAGGGATTGTAGAGAAGCGGGCTCGGAGGTAAAAGCGGTCGAAGAACGCGCGAAGCCTCTTGAATCGAGGAAAGCGTCACTCCCGGCGAAGGTTTTTTCTTCTTCACGCTCAAACTCGCCCCGTGATCGGGATGAGCGCGCCGGTGATCGACTTCGATTTCGCCAACGTCAATCCGTGAAGAAGTTCGGCGATATCCGCCGGAGAAACCCATTTCGAAGGATCCGCGTGCGGCATGTCCTTCCGATTCGCGGGAGTGTCGATTACCGAGGGAAGGATCGCGTTCACGCGAATGCCTTCGTTCTTCAGCTCGGCCGCGAGGCAAGTCACCATCGCGTTCACGGCGGCCTTCGAAGCGGCATAGGCGCTCATCCCCGGCGACGGATTCATCGTCGCGAAGGCGCTGATGAAAAGGAGCGTTCCCTTCTTCCGTTTCTTCATGCCGGGAACCGCGGCGCTCGCGACGTAAAACGCGGCCTCGAAATTCAATTCGGTTAGGAAACGGAAATCCTCGGCCGAAATCGCGTCGATCATCCCGTAGCGAAATCCTCCGGCGCAGTGAACGACCGCATCGAGGTCATCGAGTCGAGCGAATAGATCGAACACGGATTTCCGTTGTGTGAGGTCCGCGCCGACCCATTCGACTCCCGTGATCGCCGCTGGCTTTTGGTTCGGCGCGTGGACGGCGAAAACGGCGTCGCCGCTCGCGGTGAATTTTTCGAGGACTGCTTGCCCGAGCGCGCCGGTCGCGCCGGTGATCAGAACGCGGCGACCGGAAGTATTTTTAGGATTCGATTTCGACATAGTGCCCCCGGGGAATTCCTGCATTCGCCCGTCAACACGCTGGCGTCGGCAGACTCTATTATGGCGACCCCGGCAGGGTTCGAACCTGCAACCCCTAGCTTAGAAGGCTAGTGCTCTATCCAGTTGAGCTACGGGATCACGTGTAATGGTTTTAAAACACGAAGCTTTCGAGCTTTCAAGAGAAGGACTAGAATGGAATCAGGATGCCTCTGTTCGACTACATTTGCCGCGGCTGCGGCCATCGATTTGAGCAAATCGCCCGCGCGAAGGACGATTCCGAAGGGGGAATTTGTCCGAAATGCGCGCAGTCGGGTGCCGAAGTGCAGATTTCCCGGTTTCGCGTCGGCGGCCGGGGCGATCTCCGGGAAAGCTCTGAATACCACGGTTGCCATCCCGCAGTGGAAGACTCCACGCATGCGGACCACCGCCACGGTGCCGGTTGTGATCATGGCGGAGGCGTCGACGAATCATGACCGCGCCGTCCCCCGCCCCGTTCCTGCTGGTTTCCGACTACGACGATACCCTGAAAATCTCCCACACCACGAATCGCCTCCGTACCGTCTTCCGCGGTCTGTTCACGAAACAAGCGTACGCGGGAATGTCCGAACTCTACCAAGAATGGAGCGCGGGAAGCCCTTTCATCCTCCTGAGTTCCTCCCCGCGATGGATCGAAGGGAAGATCGGACGATTCCTCGATCGGAACGGGTATCCGAACCGGGAAATATGGCTTCGCGACTGGCTCCGGCAAAAGGATATTCGTCGCTATAAAATGGATTCATTGAAGAGGCTCGAAGAGCGGCCCGAAGGGGGGTTTATCTTCATCGGCGACGACGCCGAATACGACCCGGAAGTTTTCGCGGCTTTCCGGGAGCGGAATCCGGAACGGACGCTCGCGATCTACATTCGCCGCATGCGCGGCCGCCCGCTCCCCGATGGTGTGACGGCGTTTCATTCGGCGATCGAAATCGCCCTCGCGGAGCTCGATCGCGGACGTTTAAAAATCCCGCAAGTTTCTCGCATCGGGACCGCGATCCTGGACCAGACCGACGCGGACCAGATCATCCCCTATTTCGCCGTCTCGCCGATCGACGTCGAGATTAAGGAACGCTATCCGACCCTCGAAAAAATCCTCGACGCCCTGAACGGCCGCTACGGAAAAATCCGGAAGGATCGAAAGGCGCGATGAAAGAATATCTCATCGCAAATCCGATCGTCTTTGAAACCGTAATCGCGCTCGTTTCGATCGTCGCCGGAGGATTCGGCGCCCTCCTCGGCCTCGGCGGGGGATTCATCCTCATTCCGTTTCTTACGCTCGTCCTCGGAGTGCACATCCACTACGCGATCGGGGCGAGTCTCGTCTCCGTGATCGCGACGTCGTCGGGGGCAGCCGCCGCGTACGTCCGCGACCGAATGACGAACGTGCGCGTGGCGATCCTCCTGGAAATCGGAACGACGCTCGGGGCGATCACCGGCGTGGCGATCGCGAGTCGAATAAATCCCTCCGGTCTCTTCCTCCTCTTTTCGATCCTCCTCGCCTGGTCGGCTTTCGCGATGTTCCGGCGGCGGGAAGGAAGCGGACGGGACCTGGAAGTCCCCGCCGACGCGATCGCGGATCGCCTTCGCCTTCACTCCGAGTACCCGGGCGGCCCGAACCGAGAAATGATTCCATACCGAGTGGC
>JAYVXM010000478.1:0-4108 GCA_043785205.1 Bdellovibrionales bacterium | reverse complement strand
GTTCGCGAACGTTGCCGGGCCAGTCGTACGACATCAGCGCGTTCATGATTTCGCCGCTCGGAGCCTCGACGGTATGACCGGTGAGGGCGTTGAATTGACCGAGGAAGTGCGTGACGAGGATCGCGATGTCGGATTTGCGCTCGCGGAGGGCGGGCACCTTAACCGGCAACACGTTCAGGCGGTAGTAGAGGTCTTCGCGGAATTCCTTCTTCCGGGCGGCGTCTTCGAGGTCGCGGTTCGTCGCGGCGATGATCCGAACGTCGACTTCGATGGTCTTCGACGAGCCGATCGCTTCGAACTGCTTCGTTTGAAGCACGCGGAGGAGTTTCACCTGAAGGGCCAGCGGAAGCTCGCCGATTTCGTCGAGGAAGATCGTTCCGCCGTGGGCGGCTTCGAAACGACCGATACGGTTCTGGGTCGCGCCGGTGAAGGCGCCCTTCACGTGACCGAAGAGTTCGGCTTCGAGAAGTTCGTTCGGAATCGCTCCGCAGTTCACGATGATCATCGGCTGGTTCGCCCGGGCCGACTTCTCGTGGATGGCGCGCGCGATGAGTTCTTTACCCGTCCCGCTTTCGCCCGTAATGAGCACCGTACTTTCCGTAGCGGCGACCTTTTCGATCGTCCGTAGGATTTCCTGGATTGCCTGAGATTCGCCGACTAAAGAAGATTTTGCTGTGAGCATCAATGCTCCCTCCTAACCCATCCGTGAGTTTTAATTTTCGATAATGCCTTGGCGAACAGTCTCAGACAGACATTCTCGGAAAGCGGATGCACTCGGAGGCCGAAGCGATGGCAGTCGTTTGCGGCTTTAGGAGCGCCACTCATTTTCCCGACATCCGGTCGGTTTTTTGAGAGGCTTTCAGCGATCTTTCCGTGTTCGCCAGGGTCAACGAAGTCGTCGACCCGAGATCAAGGCTAAGCAGTTTCTGCCGGGTCGTCAAAATTTTTTTATAAGATCGTCAAAGATTTTTCGAAAACTCTACGATTCCGGCAACTTGGAGACGATCTTTTTTCGCCTGAATTTGGAGAATAAATCGCGAAAACGTCACTCCGCATCAAAGTCGCGAAATCCGCGCGGATCAAGGCTCGCCAATCAGAGGACAATCAGCCGCGAATTCCGGCCTTTTTCGCGGTTCCCACGGCGCGCGGATACTCGACGCCGAGAAGGAGGCTGATCGCGATCAAAAGCGTAAGCGCGGCGAAAACCTGAAGCGGGGTCACGCCCTGCCCGTGATCCCCGAGCGCCAAAAACATTCCGACGAGCGGATAAAGAAGCTCGATGAACGTCGTGAGACTCGCGGGAAGGTGGCGAAGGCCAACGTAGTAAACCCAGTACGCGACGGTCTGGGCGACGACACCGAGGTAGATCAGCGGCCAGAGCACATCGCGCGAGAAAATGCGGTCCCACGGAAGCGGAACATGGCGGGCGAAGACGAGGGCGCCGAGAAATACGAAGGCGATTCCCCACCGCCAGAGAAGCACCACCGAATTCGGATACCGATTCAGCAGCGCCTTGCCCGCGACGGTCGAGCCTCCCCAGATCACGGTCGCGAGGCCCGCGAAAATCATCCCCGCCATGGCTTCCGGATTTTCGTCGATCGCCGAGAGTTCCGAACGCGCGGTCTGCAAGTAGCTCAGCAGAATCATGTTCAGGACGACCCAAACCGCGCACGGCGCGAAAAAACTCGAGAACCGCTCCTTCAGGAAAACCCAGGCGAAAACCAGGACAAAGACCGGTTGGAGCATCGTGAAAAGCGTCGCGCCCGCGCCGCCGATCTTTTCGACGGCGATCGTGAAGAACGTATTTCCGAGCGCGCTGCCGCCTAGGCCGAGCGCGAGAAAAAGAAGAAGGTCGACGCGGGAAATCCGGCCCGAATGGGCGCGAAGCGGCTGCCCCACCTCCACCCGGCGCTTCGTGAAGACCCAGGGAAGGAGACAAAGGAACGCGATCCCGTGCTCGAGAAAACCGACCGCTCGCGGATCGAGCGCCTTGAGCGCACGTTCGCGGAAGATCGCGTCGGTCGCAAAGAGCAAGGAGCCTAAGACGACCGCGATTCCGGGAACGAACGCTTTAAACCGCATGCATCAGAAGCCGTAACCGAACGAGAACCCGAGCCACGGCGTAAGGCTTTTTCCGGCGATCAGATAGCCGGTCACGCGAAAGAGGAAGCCGCTATCCATCCGATTTTCATAGCCGCCGCCGAACGTCGGCATGACCGAAGACGACGGAATTTGAAGACTGCCCGTACTCGTGTCGAGGTTTTTCACACCCGCGTGATTGAGAATCAGCGTCACGCCGCCGGTGAGGAACGGCGAGCCGGCGGTCTTGTTGAAATAGTAGTACATGTAGGCCGGGACGAACGTCGCGGTCTGATTCGCGTCGTGATCCGTATCGTGAAAGTTCGTCGAGACCGACCCGAGACCGACGCCGGCCGCGATGTTATCGTTCAGGACCTGATCGAAGTTAATCGAGTAAAGCATCGCGCGCCCGAGGAGTTCGAGCGAGACGGCGCTCGGGTACGTCGCGCGCGTGTGGGCGGTCAACGGGCCGCCCGTGGTCGACGCTTGCGCGGAGACGATTCCGAAGGCGAGGGCGATCAAAACAAGGGCGGGACGGACGAAAGAGCGCATGGGATTCTCCTGAACTGAAGTCATGAATTTCCCACATCATGCAAGCATTCAGGGGCGGACACAAGTCGTCCGAAAGAGGCGCTTGACGCCCGTCGTTACTCCCCGGTGAGGCGGTCGTGGAGCCACGGGTACAACGTCACATCCCAGCGAAAAATGAAGAAAAGCAGCGTGAGGAGAAGGAAGAAGCCGCCGATCGTAAACATGCGCATCTTCAGCCGACGATTCCCGCGACGCCGAAAGATCATCCCCATCTCGCCGAAAATCAGGCCGAGCGGGATGGACCAGTAGGGCATAAATTTAATCACGAAATAGAAAAAGTGCATCGCCTTGGCTGAAGTGTCGCCCGGTTCGGGCCGCGGGCGCAAGCCGGGAAGCGCCGTCGCCATAACCGGTAGCGGTAGCGGTAACCGTTTCGGTTGCCGAGTCCGTTTGGGTTTATCGTTTCCGTTTGTCGTTTCCGTTCGGGACCGAAACGCAAAACGGAAACTGCAAACCCAAACTTCGGACGGAAACCGCCCCCCTCACCCGCGATTACGCTAGGAACGTCCGGAGCGCGGCGACCTGATCCGTCTTTTCCCAGGTGAAGTCCGCGTCTTCGCGACCGAAGTGGCCGTAGGCCGCCGTCTTCGCGTAGATCGGGCGAAGGAGGTTCAGCGATTCGATGATGCCGGCCGGGCGGAGGCGGAAAACTTCCTTTACCGCGGCTTCGATCTTCTCGAGCGGAGCTTTTTCGGTGCCGTAGGCGTTCACCATCACCGAAACCGGTTCGGCGACGCCGATCGCGTAGGCGAATTGAACGAGGCATTTATCGACGAGGCCCGCGGCCACGAGATTCTTCGCGACGTAGCGGCCCATATAGCACGCCGAACGATCGACCTTCGTCGGATCTTTTCCGGAAAACGCGCCGCCGCCGTGGGCGCCGTGTCCGCCGTACGTGTCGACGATGATTTTCCGGCCGGTGAGGCCGCAGTCGCCCATCGGTCCGCCGATGACGAATCGGCCGGTGGGGTTGATGTAGTACTTCGTTTTGTTGTCGAGCAGGTTCGCCGGAATCACCTTCCGAATGACTTCTTCGGTGATCGCTTCGTGGATCTGCTTTTGGGAAACTTCTTCGTCGTGCTGAGTGGAGACGACGATCGCGTCGACACGCTTCGGAGTTCCGTTCTCGTATTCGATCGTGACCTGGGTTTTTCCGTCGGGACGGAGCCACGGAAGCTGACCGTTCTTCCGCACTTCGGAGAGCCGGAACGCGAGCTTGTGGGAAAAGTCGATCGAAAGCGGCATGAAGTTTTCGGATTCGCGTACGGCGTAACCGAACATGATGCCTTGGTCGCCGGCGCCCTGCTCTTTGTGCAAGCCTTCGCCAACGTTCACGCCCTGGGCGATGTCGGGCGACTGACGATCGAGGGTGACCATGACCGCGCAGGTATTATAATCGAAGCCTTTTCGGGAATCGTCGTAGCCGATTTTCTTGATC
>JAYVXM010000477.1:0-4118 GCA_043785205.1 Bdellovibrionales bacterium | reverse complement strand
GAAGCGCTGCGGTATTTCTGGAATCCGGCTGACTTTTCACGGTCGATCGCGCATTCTGCGGGAGTCCCTAAAACCGCGGAATGAGCTCCGAATTCGAGAGGAATCCGGTCGTGAAACTTGATCGTCCCAACGTCGTCCGTTCGTTTCTAGTCCTCCTCCTTCCGATGCTTTCGAGCGTCGCTCTCGCCGGTCCTAAGGTCGCTATCGTTTTCGATAAGGGCGGGAAGGACGATAAGTCGTTCAACTCCTCCGCCTACGCCGGCGCCATGGAAGCGAAGGAAAAGCTCGGCGCGACGATCAAGTACGTCGAAGCTCCGGACGCGAACTCGTTCGAGCCGATGCTGAAGGATTTCGCGAAGAAACCCGACGTCGACCTCATCGTCGCGATCGGCGTGTCCCAGTCGGACGCGCTCACGAAAATCGCCCCTCAGTTCCCGCAGAAAAAATTCCTGATCATCGACGCCGAAGTGAAAGCGCCGAACGTCTCGACCGCGCTCTTCCAGGAACACGAAGGTTCGTACCTCGTCGGCGCGATGGCGGCCCTCAAGAGCCAGTCCGGCGTCGTCGGTTTCATCGGCGGAATGGACATCCCGCTCATTCGCCGATTCCAGATGGGCTACGAAGCCGGCGTGAAGGCCATCAATCCAAAGGCCAAGATCATCGCGAACTACGTCGGCGTGACCGGCGATGCCTGGCATAACCCGGCGAAGGCGAAGGAGCTCGCGATTGCGCAGATTTCCGAAAAAGCCGACGTGATCTTCCACGCGGCCGGCGCTTCCGGCGCGGGACTCTTCGACGCCGTCGAAGAAAAGGGCGGCGTCTACGCGATCGGTGTCGACTCGAACCAGAACTGGGTGAAGTCCGGGAAGGTACTCACCTCCATGCTGAAGCGCGTGGACCACGCCGTCTTCCAGACGATCGCCGACTTCGCGGCCGGAAAATTCACACCGGGCGTGCGGCGCTTCGGACTCAAGGACGGCGGGATCGACTACGCCATGGATTCGCATAATCAATCGCTCGTCACTCCCGAGATGAAGAAACGGGTCGACGGGCTGAAAGCCGACATCATCTCCGGAAAGATCAAGGTTCCGGACTACTACGAAAAGAAGAAGTAATGGCGGTCGCCGCGAACGGGCCGGACGGTACGCGGGCGAGAGCGCCGGCCGTCGAATTTGAAAACGTCTCGAAAACGTTCGGTGACGTCGTCGCGAACGACGGGATCACGTTTTCGGTCCGCGGGGGTTCGATTCACGGAATCATCGGGGAGAACGGCGCCGGAAAATCGACGGCGATGAAACTCCTCTATGGCCTTCACCGCCCGGACGCCGGTGGGGGCCTTCACCGTCCGGACGCCGGCGGGACGATCCGCGTGAACGGCCAGGCGGTTTCGTTTCGCACTCCGCAGGACGCGATCCGGCTCGGGATCGGCATGGTCCACCAGCATTTCATGCTCGCAGGTCCCTATACCGTCCTCGACAACATCATCCTCGGCGCCGAACCGACCGGACGGTTCGGCGAGGTTGACCGCGCGGCCGCCCGCACGAAGCTCGCGGCGATCGCGAAGAAGTACGGGCTCGAGGTTCCGTTCGATCGCCCGGTCGAACGCGTGCCCGTCGGCGTTCAGCAGCGGATCGAGATCCTGAAGGCGCTCTATCGCGGATGTGAAATCCTCATCCTCGACGAGCCGACCGCCGTCCTCACTCCGCCCGAGGTCGAAAAACTCCTCGCGAACCTCCGGAGTTTGCGCGCCGAGGGGAAGACGATCCTCATCATCACGCACAAGCTGAAGGAAGTCCTCGCGTTCACCGATCACGTGACGGTCTTTCGGCAGGGGAAAGTCTCCGGCGAGCTTCCGACCGTCGAGGCCACGGTCCAGAGTCTCGCCGACCTCATGGTCGGCCGGAAGGTCTCCCTTTCGGTCGAAGTCCCCGCACGCGCGCCGGAGAAGCCTTTACTGGAAGTCGCCGGCCTCTGCGCGAAACGCGGCGAAGTTTCCGTCCTGACCGACCTCGCGCTCTCCGTTCGCGGGGGGGAAATCGTCGGGATCGCCGGCGTCGAAGGGAACGGCCAGAGCGAGCTCCTCGAAGCGCTCTTCCATTCGGCGGAGAAGGGGATCATCGAATCGGGTTCGATCCGCGTGCTCGGCGAAGAGGTCACCGGAATGCGCGCGGCGAAAATCCTTCGGATGGGAGTGGCGTACGTTCCGGAGGATCGCCACGAACAGGGACTCCTCCTCGACCGCAGCGTCGAGGATAATTTCATCCTCGGCCAGCAAAGTTCCTACGCTTGGTACGGATGGCTTCGGCGTCGCTGGATCCGCGCCGGGATCGCGCGTGCGATCACGGCGTTCGACATTCGTCCGCGACGCGTCGACTTGAAGATCCGCGGCCTCTCGGGCGGGAACCAGCAGAAGGTGATCATCGCGCGCGAGTTCGAGAAAAACCCGAAGGTTCTCGTCGTGGCCCAGCCGACTCGCGGGGTCGACGTCGGCGCGATCGAATTCATTCACGGGCGGATTCTGAGGGCGCGCGAAGCGGGCGTGGCCGTACTGCTCGTTTCCTCCGAGCTCGACGAAATCCTCCAGCTCGCCGACCGGATCCTCGTCCTCTATTCCGGACGCGTCGTCGCCGAATTCCGCCGCGGCGAAGCCGACGAAAAGAAGATCGGCCAAGTCATGGGCGGCGGCGGCCAGAAAATCGAGGCCCGACCGTGAGTAGCGCGAACCTTCCGCCGAAAATGGACGTGATGGATCGAACGCTGAAGGAGCCCGTTTTCCCGGGGCTCGAGTCGCCGTTCTCCTGGCGGGAAGTGTTTCTCGGTGTTTTCCAGCCGGTCGCCGCAATCGTCCTCGGCGTGGCCCTTTCGCTTATCGCAGTGAAGCTCCTCGGGGATTCGCCGATGCTCGTCCTGAAAACCCTCGTGAAGAGCTCGGTCGGGACCCGCGAAGATCTCGGCATGACGCTCTTCTACGCGACGCCGCTCATCTTCACCGGCCTCTCCGTCGCGATCGCGTTCCAAGCCGGCCTCTTCAATATCGGCGCCGAAGGCCAGCTCATGTGGGGCGCGATGGCGGCCGCGATCGTCGGCATTCTCGGGAAGCATGTGCCCGGCCTCGTCGCGCCGCTCTTAGGCGGGCTCGCGGCGATGATCGCGGGCGGGATCTGGGGTTTCATCCCCGGGTGGCTCCGCGCGCGCCGCGGGTCGCACGAGGTGATCAATACGATCATGCTGAACTTCATCGCGATCGGCGTGACGAGCTACCTCACGCTCTATCATTTCAAGACCGAGGAAAATCAGATCCCCGAGACGGCGATGGTGGCGCCCCAGTTCCTCTTCACGAAATGGACCTGGTTCGGTGATACGCCGCTGAACTCGGCGTTCATCCTCGCGCTCCTCACCGCGGTCGTCGTCTGGATCCTCCTCTGGCGGACCACCCTTGGATACGAGATCCGTGCCGTCGGCGACAACGAAGAGGCGTCGCGAACGGTCGGGATCGATTCCGCGCGAATCCGCATGATCGCGATGTCGCTCGCGGGCGCGGTCGCCGGCATGGTCGGCATCAACGAAATCCTCGGCTCGGCCGGGAAGTTCAAGCTGGGCTTTTCGCCCGAATACGGCTTCATGGGCATCGCGGTCGCGCTCCTCGGGCGAAACCGCCCGCTCGGAGTCGTCTGCTCGGCCCTCCTCTTCGGCGCGCTTCACAAAGGCGCGGGCGCGCTCGACATGGAAACCGAGAAGGTGACCCGCGACTTCAGCGAGATCCTCCAGGCACTCATCATCCTCACCGTCTCCGCGACGGGCTTCTGGGAGTTCGTCCTGAAGCGGATGCGCGGGAAGAAGGCGCGGGTGAGGGGATGAGTACGTTCTTTGGGGAAGCCGGCGCCGTGGCCGTCCTCGTTTCGATTCTCCTCTCGACGTTTCGGGTGTCCGTGCCGCTTGTCTTCGCGGCCATGGGCGGAATTCTCAGCGAGCGGTCCGGCGTGATCAATATCGCGCTCGAAGGCCTCATGCTCGTCGGCGCGTTCGCGGCGGCGACCGCCGCGGCGCTCACCCATTCGCCGTGGATCGGTGCGGGCTTCGGCGTCCTCGCCGGCGTTGTCCTCGCGGCCCTCTACGCC
>JAYVXM010000476.1:0-4119 GCA_043785205.1 Bdellovibrionales bacterium | reverse complement strand
TCGGTAGGTAGGCGGTCACGATCTTCGACGAAAGGCGGTCGAGAACCCCTTCGACCTTTCCGCGGCCCGCTTCCACGCCGCCGACCTTCCAGTGGCCTTCGGCGTCCTTCGTGACTTGCTGTTTAAAGGCCTCGGGTCCGCGCGCGTCGATGTCGATCGCGGTGATCGCGTACCGATCGGCGAGGCCGATGAGCTTCCCGACGCGAAAATCGGCGAGCGATTTCTGGATCTTTTCGACGCCGTAGACGTCGATTTCGTAGAGCGGGTCCTGGTCGTCGACGACGGCGTAGATCGTCGCGACGGCGGCCTTCGCGTCTTTTTTCTTTTCGTACAGATGGAGGTGTTTCACGCCGGATTTCGTCGTCATCGCGAGGTCATAGATCGGCTTGGCGCCCTGGAGGACGGCCTTCGCTTCGGGGGCGTTTCGTCTTTCGGCGACGACGTCCTTCGCCGCGAGGTGCACGACTCCGGAAAGGACGGCATCGACGGTATCGACGTCACCGGCGTACTCCTGGCCGCCGTTTCGGATCGTCCAGCCTTTGTCGCCGGCCGCCCGCGCGCCTTCGAGTTTTCCGGTGACGTTCTTCGAGATCGCGAGCGTGAAGGAGGTGATTTCCCTCTCGCTCAGTCCGAAGAGGCTTTTATCTCGAAAGTAGGAAGTCTTCTGGTCGAAGATGGAGATCTGCCAGTCGGGAACGACGAGGATCCGATTCTCGTTCGGCGTATCGCCGGTGGCGAGGAGGGCGAAGACATTATCGCCGATCGGATGCTTCACGCCGAAGTAGGCCGTATATTTCGGTCCGCCGTCGAGGGCGATGGTCACCCGGCGAGTGGCTGGATTCGCTCGCGCGGCCGCGTCCAGCCCGTAGTCCTTGAGGAGCTGGGCGCGTTTCGCGGGCGTTTCCGTCCCGAGGTCGATCGCTTCGTTCGAGGCGAGGTTTCCGAAGTTTTTGAGGAGACTGTTCACGGACGTGTCGTCGGCTTTCGTCGCGAGCGGCTCGCGCATTTCCCATTTTGAGGCGTCGTCGGGCTTACAAAGGTGCTGGGCGAGACTCGTGCAGTCGAGCGCGACCGCGAGCGGGGGTTTCGCCGCGAGTTCCGGCTTCGTGGAGGCTCCGCGGATTTCGAAATGGGCTACGGCGCCGTTCCTGAGTACGAATACCTTCTTCGCGTCGGCCTCCGCTTGCTGCTCCTTGGGCTTTTTTCCGTATTCGAGCCAGTACGCGAATCCGCCGATCGTGCAGAGCACGACCGCAAGGACGAGCGGTTTCGCCATGCTCGGAGTTCGTTTCGCCATCTAGAGCTTCTTTCTCCGGAGCCAGACGACGATGCCGAGGACGATCATGATCCCGGGCACGACGAGAACGGTGAGGAGGCGAATCAGGCCGCCCTGGATTCCGGTCAGCGAGATCGATCCGCCCGGTTCTTCTTTCGCCCGGATGGAGATGAGGATTTCGTCCTCGAGAACCCAGCTGATGGAGTTCGCGAAGAGATCGAGGTTGTTTCCGAAACGCGTCCACTGGTTCGCGGACACGAGCGAAGTCCCGAAGGCGACGATGCGCGTATTTTTCTTCGCGGACGGATTCGCTTTCCCGTCGACGGCCATCGCCGTGTAAAGCGGGCCCTTTAGATCGGTCGAATCGAATTTCGCCGCCCCCTTGATGAGGCCCCCGAAATCCTTTTCGCCCCAGGCGTTCGGCGTCGTCTGGGTCAGCCATTCGACCTTGAGGCCGGCCGGGTGATTCGCCGCGACCCGGAAGGGACGCGTGAGCGGGAAAACCGTGTTCCCCTGCATTTCCTTGGTGATCGAAACGGCCTTCGAAAAAGTCGGGATGATCGGAATCGTCGCTTCGAGGTGGAGCATTTGCGAAACCGGATCGACGACGAGGGCCAGATCCGATTCGACGCCCCACTCGGCGAGGAGCGCGGTCAGTTCCGGCGAGGCGTCGTAGTTCGGCCCCTTCAGGTTCAAGTCGAGCGCGAACACGGCGGCGCCACCGGCCGAGAGGTAGTCCCGCACGAGCTTCACTTCGGGCGCGAAGAACGCCTTCGTCGGCCCGATGATCGCGACGAGGGAGCAATCGGCGGGAATCTTCCCCTCGGTGACGAGGTTCAGTTTGCGAACCGTGTAGTTCTGCTTTTCGAGGGTCGCCTTCGCGAGGCCGTAACCGTCGGGCTGGCTCGACTCGAAGTCGCGTTCGCCGTGCTCGCTGACCGCGCAGAGGATCGGCGTCGAGTTCTTCGAAAGTTTGATCACCGCGTTCGTGATTTTTTCCTCGTTCGGAGCCTCGATGAGGCTGCTCCGTTCGCCAACGAACGCCTGGAGCGTCGACTCGGCTTTGATGCCGGATTGTTTCGCCCGGACGATTTCCTTCACCGGATCCGCGTATTCGACTTCGACCTTCGAGGAAAGGGCGCGGAGGTTATCGAGGATCGGCCGGACTTTCTCCCGTTCTTCGGGTTTCGACCAGAGGACGAGTTTCACCGGCTGGGAGAGGCCCTTGAAGACTTTCTCGGTTTGGTCGGAAAGCGTGTTCAAGCCCGATTTCGTTAGATCGAATTTCTTCGGATATTTCACGCCGAGGAAGTTGATGACGCCGAGGATGCCGAGGACGAGCGCGGCCGTCATGAGGCTGTTCGCGCCGTACATCGCGGTTCGTTTCGAGACCGTGGTCCGGAGCGTCCAGACGAGGAGCCCGAGCGAGACGAGGAAAACCGCGAGGACGGCGTAAAAGGCCCAGGCCGGCTCCGGATAGACGGTGTGGACGACGAGCGCGCCGAGTCCGAACACGAGGGTCAGGATCGCGACGATCGGGCCGTTGTTCTTCGGCGCGAAGGAGGGGGTGGAGTTCGAGGAAGTCGTAGCCATGGGCGATTATCTCCAGCGGTAAGAGTCGAGGACGCGATGGGTGAGGAAGAGGCCGAAGAAGATGAACGAGAAGTAATAGATCAGGTCGCCGGTCTCGATCATGCCCTGGCTGAACTTCATGAAGTGATTGATGAGCGAGAGGTGCATGAGGACGTCGCTCCAGACCGGACCGGCCGAGTACGCCGACCAGGAGATGATCCAGAGGAGGAAGTTCACGCAAATCGTGAGGAAGACCGCCACGATCTGGTTCTCCGTCATGGCCGAGAAGAGGATTCCGGTCGTGAGGAGGCAGCAGGTGAGGAGGTAGGTCCCGAGGATCGAGGCGACGAGCGTTCCGACGTCCGGCTGACCGAAGATCATGAGGACGACCGGATAGACGAGGGTCGTGCCGATCAGGATCAGGACGAAGAGCGCCGCGGAAAGGAACTTACCGGCGACGATGTCGGTGAGGCTCACCGGGCTCGTCATCAGGAGCTGGATCGTCTGGTTTTTCCGCTCTTCGGCGAAGAGGCGCATCGTGATCGCCGGCGTGAAGAAGAGGAGAATGACGTTCATGTTTCCGTAGAGGGGTCGGATGACCCCTTCGGAGAGGGACATGACTTTTCCCATATTGTAGGTCTGGTAGTTCATCGCCTGCTCGTTGAAATAGGCGAGCATGTTGAAGAACATATAGCCCATGATCGCGAGGAAGAGGGCGAGGACGATGTAGGCGATCGGGGTCGTGAAGTAGCTGCGGAAATCGCGCCGGGCGATGGTCCAAACGTTCGTGAAACTCATCCGACGCTCCTTTCGGCGGTCGTGGCGTCTTCGGTGGTGAGCTGAAGGAAGATTTCCTCGAGGCTGACCTTTTCGGCCCCGAATTCGAGGATTCCCATTCCGGTGTCGACGGCCGCCTTCGCGATGCGGTGGCGGAGTTCGCCCTGATTCGGAGCGAGTTCGATCACGAGTTTCGGGCCGGTCGCCGAGACGCCGTTCACGCCCGGGACGGCGCGGATGGCGGCGAGGCCGGCGGCGTTCGCTTCGGTGACGGTCATCTGGAGGAGGAGGCCCTTTTTCAGGCGCATCGTGAGACCGTCGATCGTGTCTTCGGCGACGATGCGTCCGCGATTGATCACGATGATGCGGCCGCAGGTCGCGGTCACTTCAGGAAGGATGTGCGACGAGAGGACGATCGTGTGTTCGCCGGCGAGGGCTTTGATGAGTTCGCGGATCTCGATGATTTGTTTCGGATCGAGGCCGACCGTCGGTTC
>JAYVXM010000475.1:0-4122 GCA_043785205.1 Bdellovibrionales bacterium | reverse complement strand
CGACGGCGAGGAAAGCGAACGAGGCCTTTTTGAATTTCAACATGGGTTTATCCTTAAAAAAAATTGATCCGACGAAAGATTCGAACGGGTCCGGGCGAATTGCCTAGGTGGGCCCAAGGGAGCAAAGTTTAGGCCCGGGACGACGCTCTACGCGAAAATTCGCTCAGGATCAGAATCAGAATCAGAAAGGGAGGTGCGCGTCGAAGCGTTCCATTCGATTGCTTCGGCGGAGCGCATTCAGTAGGAAAGAAGGATGGGACTCAAGGCGGATTTGGTTTTGCGGCTCTCGGCCAAAGCGATCGTCGTGCACGACGGCCGCCTTCTCGTCATTCGGAAGCGCGCCGAGACCGGCGACTACTTCATGCTTCCGGGCGGCGGACAGGAACACGGAGAGGTGCTGCCCGCTGTGATCCGGCGGGAGGTCTTCGAGGAGACCGGCTATCGCGTCGAACCCGCGGACGTGGTTTTCGTAAGGGACTACGTCGGCGCGAATCACGAGTTCGCGTCCACGAGCGCGCACTTCCATCAGGTCGAAGTTTATTTCAAAGCGAACCTCGTCGCGCCGGGCGAGGCGGCCGCGATTCCTCCGGCGCCGGATACCCAGCAGGTCGGCGTCGAGTGGTTCCCGCTCGACCGGGTTGAGTCCGCGCCGATTTATCCGCTCAGCTTGCGGCGCGAGATCGCCAGCCAATCGTCGCGGCGAATTTACGTCGGCGACGTCAACTGAGGATCGGTCCCAGGCTCGATCACGTGGATGCGGCACGCGGCGGGTTAGGCTACCTCATTTCCTTCCGCGCTTCTTGGGGCAATCAACCCGTTCGTGCACACCCGGGGTGGGTATGGCGCGGAGGACGTCCGGGCACGTTTGATGCTTCCTAGCGGGTATGGCGAAAACAGCTCGCATTCTGATCATCGAGGATGACGACGACATCCGAGAGGTTTGCCGAGATCTGCTCGAAAGCGAGGGTTTCAAAGTCGACACCTGCGCGAACGGGAAGGAAGCGCTGGCGTTTCTCGCGACTCACCCGGACCCCTGTCTTATCCTGCTCGATATGTTGATGCCGGTGATGAACGGGCGCGAATTTATGGAGGCTTTCTCTAAACACCCCCATACGCTCGTGGCCATTCCCGTTTACCTCGTTTCGGCGACGGCCAGCGGCGCAGCGGGTAAGGAGATGGGCTGCTTGGGGTTCCTCAAAAAGCCGTTCGATAGCGACGCCCTGGTAGCCATCGTGCGAGCGCACTGCGCGACGAATGAATCGGCGTGTACGCGGATTCCACCCGGGGATATTCCCGCCTCGAAAATACCGCCCGGGTCTTTTACGCCAAAATACCGTCCGGGCCCTTTTCTCGGTTCTTAAGGGCGAGCCCGACGACGTCCGGTTTCGTAGCCGCGCCTGTCTTATCGTCATTGCGGGGAAGGGTGATTTTGAAAATGCAGCCCTTCGCGGGGAGGTTTTCGACTTCGATCGTTCCGTGATTCAGCGCGATGGCTCGATGAGCGATGGTTAGGCCGAGTCCGAGCCCGGTTCGGTTTTCGTCCCTTTGCTCGAACGCTTTGAAGAGGTCGGTGGCGTTCGCTTCGGGAATTCCCCCGCATTCATCTTCGACCTCCACATGAATGTGACCCCCGTCGGCGACCCCTCGGATCTGAATTTTCCCCCGTTCGGGGGTGAACTTAATCGCGTTTTGAATGAGATTCGAGAGCGCGGAATGGAACGATTGCTGATCGGCTTCGATCAGCAATGCCGGGTCGATGGAGACTTGGATTTGCTGGTTTTTCGCGTGAGCTTCAACCTCCGCGGTCACGAGGATCTGATCGACGACCACCACGAGGCGGCTCGATTCGATTCGCAGCTGCGGATCGACGCGAAGTCGAACCTCGGTCAACGATCGATCGATAAGTTCCTGCATTCGCAGTAAGCTTCTTTCGAGGACCCGACCCGTATTTCCGCTCAATCCGACAGTGCCTTTTTGGATGAGTTGGTACGAGATCGTAGCGCTGGTGAGCGCGTTACGCATTTCGTGGGTTAAAAAACCGAGATGTTTATCTTCCCGACTTTTTTCTTGGTCGTCCCGAATTTTCTCGTACTCGGTGACCGCGCCGGCGATGGCGACGTCGAGACATTGATTCAGATCGTGAAAACCGACCGCGTCGACGGCGAACTTTTTCTTTTCGGCCAGCTCCGTGATGGATTGGCACATCGCTCCGTAAGCATGTACGACGTGGGAGAGGGTGTATCCGAGTCGCAACATCTCCGTTCCGTGCGCGGCGGCCTCCTTTGCGAGGTCGATTTCTTCCGGTTTACCCGTCGCGGCGGCGATAGCCGATTCGTCAGCATCGTTTGCGCCTTTACGCGCGCCCTTTTGGTTCTCCGCGGGCTTCGTAACCGCGGGTCGTTCGAGGAGAAGAATTCCGAGGAGTTGCTTGAAGAAAATCGGTAATCCCTGCTTAAGCTGAGCCGAGCTCGCCCGCGTTCCCGCTAACTCGCGGGTTTTTATTTCCGTTAAATCGAGAATTTCGGTTTCATGTTGAAGAAGAAAATCGTGGAGCTTAGCCATCGGACATCCTTTTCGGAGTAAGCGGAAGATTGCAGTATTAGAGTGCAAGCGGCGTTCCCGCCCGCAGCTGCGCTAGGAAAGAGGATGAGGCGAAACGGGATCCGCCGCGGCCATTCGAGTCAATGGCTTGACGACGAAGTTCGAGGGAAGGGCACAAGGTTAGAGTGAAGGGTGTTAATCGGACGGGCCGATCTACCGACACTCTAGTGATGAACCCGCGTCGCGGAATTCCCCGAATCGCTTTCCTCCTGGCGGCGGCCCTGGCCGCGACGGCTCCGATCGCCTGGGGCGCGGGCAAGGGCGGCGGGGAAAAGAAAGCCGCCGCGGTGGCGATCGCCCGCGAAGACGATCCGGTTTGGAAAGAGTTCGTCGTCGGGAAGGTGACCGATCTTCCGCCCGGCCCGATCCGCGATTTCCTGACTAACGCTCACTTCAACAATCCTTACGCGAAAACGATCCTCGCCCAGACCCGCAAGCTCGGGCCTTTCGCGCCCGAAGCCGATAACGTATTTTGGATCCCGACGCTCGACGTTCCGATGACTCCCGAGAACTGGCGTTTTCTCTCGACGCTCGACGATCTCGCCCGGCCGATCCGCCGACTAACCGTCTATAAAAAGGGCGGCGAAACTTACGTTCGGATGTTCCTCCACCCCTATACGACCCAGGAACCCGGGTTCATGGCGATGGCGAAAAAATTCGGCGGTTTCAAATACGAATTCCAGGGTTCCACGACCGCGTCGGTGCGTTCGCTCATCGCCTGGCGGGTCGAAACGCCGAAGCCGCCGGATTCTCCGGGGAAACTCTTCTTCCCGTCGGACCCGGAAGCGTTTCTCTGGCCGAAGGTGAGCGTCACCCGCGCGGACATCGACGGTTCGCGGTTGAATCCGGCGAAGAAGATGGTCCGCGCCTACGCGGTCACTCGGGTGATGGACGAAATCCCGCCGGAGACGAAGAAAAAAATCGGTTTCCAATTCGCCGGCGAATGGGTGGTCGGAGTTCCGAAAGGGACGGACGCCGGATTCGTGACCCGCGAGCTTCTGCCCGTCTACCTGAATCAGAAAGGGCTCCGGGTCGAGCCGGGATTTTCGGTATTGAGTCCCGAGCGGCTGACCGAGATGACGCGCGGAATTCCGAAACCGCAGGCCTGGATCCGGGAGAACCTCCTTCGCCCGGTCTTCCGTTCGATGGCTTACCTCATGATGGTCGAGGGGATGGTCGGCGAGTATCACAACCAGAACTTTAATTACGTGATCGGCCCGGACGGTCGCCCCACCGGCGAAGTCCTCCTTCACGACGCCGATGCGTTCCGAACGAGCATTCTTCTCCGGACGATGGAAGGAAAGTCGACGGCCGCGATCCGGAAGATCGACGCGCCGTTTTTCTTCATGAAGGACGGCGTCTTCACCCAGTCCGTGAACAGCGCGAGCGAGTACGGATTGAACGCGCTCGTTCACGGCTATTTCTCGGACCCGTCCCGGTCCGACACCGTCGCGGGATTCGTTCGAACCTGGTGCCGAGGATTTTCGAAGTACGCGGAATGGTGCAACGCCGCGGGCCTGC
>JAYVXM010000474.1:0-4133 GCA_043785205.1 Bdellovibrionales bacterium | reverse complement strand
CGGGAGATCGATCACGACGAGGTGATACCGAACACGGCTCAGCCAATTCGCGGCGTTTTCCACGCGACTCATGACGTCGATGTGACACTCGACCATGTCGCGAATCAGCGTCGCATAGACTTCGGTCTGCTTCGTGTCTTTTCCGAGAAGGAGGACGTTAAATTGCATGGCCTACGCCGCCGTCGTCCGTTCGTCGTCGTTCACTCCAGATTTACCGCCCGCGACTCCGGTCTCGAGGACCGCCTCTTCGTCCGGACCGAGGAGACCGCCGGCAACTCGCATCATCTGCGCGGCCTTCGCGAGCTTTTCGCGGAGACCGGTCGCCGTCTGACGTTCCTTCTCGAGGAGGTCCTGGATAAGATCGGTGTTGAATTCCATCAGGTCGAGCTTGCGCTTCAGTTCGATGATCTTTTGTTCACGCGAGGAAAGGAGCGCTTCCGAATCCTTCTTCATGATCTCGAGGCGATTCTCGAGTTCTTTTTCGCGCGTCCGGATCTTACGGATGTCGTTCCGTACGCGCTCTTTCAGGCGTTCCGTCGTTTCGGTCGCTTCCTTCACCTGAAGCTCCATCACGCGGATCTTATCGGTCCGGCGCTTCATCTCGAACTTCAGGTCGTCGAATTCCTTCTGGGCCGACTCCAGCGCGACCGTTTTTTCCCGTTCGAATCCGTCGATCCGACGATCCTGTTCCTGGGCGAGGTGCGCGAACTCGGAGGAGACCGCGCGTTCGTGTTTCAGCTGCCCTTCGAGGAGCCCGATTTGCTCGCGCGCCTGGCGGAGCTGCGCGGAAAGCGCGGCCACGTCCTGTTCGCGGAGGTAAAGGTACTTTTTCAGGGTCTCGGTGTCGGGCGCGGTCGCCGCGCCGCCCGGAACCACGGCGTCGTCCATCGGCTCGCGGTACGCGAGGGGATTCGAGTAACCCGCCCCTTCACGGCCGAGGTACGGCATGGCGGCGAGGGATTCAGCGTCGATTTCTTCGGAGGCGGTTTCGCGCGTGCTCGGGAGCGCTTCTCGAGACGAGCTTAGGATCGGAGTCGCGACGCGAGTTGGCTGATCGTCGCCGAGCGGGCCGAATTCGCCGCCGAGCGAAACCAATGGGGCGAGATTGTCGATGTTCGTCGCCTCGGTCGGAGTCGCGAGGATTTCAGAAGCGGTCGGAGGCTCACCGCCCATCGTGCCTTCGATGCGGAATTCCTTGGTGTTGCCCGTAGACTCGGACGCGGCGGCGGAGGCATAGTGCTCGCGGAGCGGGGCCTCGAGATTGAACACCAAATCCGGATCGATCGGTTCGGAACTCACCGGTCCCTGCTGTCCGTAGACGTCGGCGGCGTCTTCGATTTGAAGTCCGCGGGAAGGAGAAATTCCCATCGCGCTAAGATCAGTCTGAAGCGTGATCCCGTCGGTCGGCGCGGCCGTGAGCGGCTGGGCCTCGATCGAGGGTCCGCCGCCCGTGCCGGCGAGATCGATCGGAGTGAAACTCGTTTTGTCTTCGGACGGACCGGCGAGCGAGATGGCACCGCCGCCGATGAGGTCAAGACCGCCGCCGGCGATATCCAAGCCTCCGCCAAGATCGATCGGGGCCGCCCGAACCGGAGCCGGCTCGTCGGTTTCGATCGGACCGATCGCGCTGAGGTCGTCCGAGAGATTGAAGCCTTTTCCGTGCGAAAGTTCGGTGCCGAGGATTTGATCGACGACGTGGATGAATTCCTTGTCGTCGACCGGCATGCGAAGGTAGGCGTTCGCCCCCATCGGCCCGGATTGGTGCTCGATGCACTTTTGGTCGGTCCACTTCGAAGTCGTAAGGATCACCGGCGTGCGGGCGAAGCGGGCGGTCTTTTTCACGACTTCGTTCATTCCGACGCCGTCTTCATCGTGCCCGACGAAGAGGGAAATGCTCGTTGCGTGGAGTTTGAAAACGAGTTCACAATCGCGCAGATCGGAACAAACGATCGTCGCGACGCCGAGTCCGCGAAGGGTTCCGAGTAAGGGAGAATCGTATAAGTGAGGATTCAGAAAGAGAATCTTCATCAGTCTTCGTATCGGCGCTGGCAGCCCCGAAGTTGACACTGAATGATGAGAAAGTTAGCCTGGGCTGAAAATGAGTGAACGATTAACGCTGGTGGTCTTTAAGGACCATCTCTCTTCCCGAACCCTGACGTTACGGCTCGCGTGGTTGCGGGCCTTCGGACTGGCGCTCCTGAGCGTCATCGGTTTGGCGGTTGTCGCGGCGGCGCTCTTCCTGAATGCGTATCGGAAGACGATCGCTACGGGTTCAGTCGCAAATACGCTCCGGGTGGAAGAGCTCGAAAAGGAGGCGTCTGAAACGAGGGGCGCCTACGAATCTCTAAAGAGCCAGGCGTTGAACAGCGCCTCCGGGGGCGCCGTCCTCGCCGGCGCCATCCACTCCTTCTCGCTCCTCCCGAGCGAATCGGTCCTCGAAAAGCTTCCCGCGCCCGAGACCCTTCCGTTTCGTCTCGAAGACATTAAAGCTCAGTGGAAGGGTTCTACCCTCCAAATCCGGAGCGCGATCGAATACTCGAAGGAAGATGGCGGGAACCAACAGGGGCACTTCATCGTTTTCGTCCGCGGGCCCCAATCCATGTCCGCCTATCCGGAAGGCGTCTTCGACGCCGCCGGGACGCCCGCACTCATCAAACCCGACGCCGGTGAATTCTTTTCCGTGAGTCGGTACCGTGAGATCAAGGCCGACTTCGGTCCGTTCGCCAAACGCGACGATGTCCAATCCATCGAAATTCAAATTTTCGACCTGAAAAAGCGGCTGATCTTCGTCAATCGAATCGGACTCCAACCGGCGACCGCGAAGGCCGGAACTCCGCCGGCGCCGAAAAAGGCGGCTCCCCTGCCGATGGAAAATGACGAAGCGGCCGCCGTGGCGGCGCCGAGTCCGCGGCCGAAGAAGGTCGCGCTTCCGAAGGCGACCGCGACTCCGAAGGCGACCGCGACTCCGGTTATGCCGACCGGCGAAGCGAGCGATCCGGCGAGCTCCGTGATGCCGACCCCGGCGGAAACCGGAACATGAAAAAGAGCGACCTCATCCACGAAACCGAAGTAACCGTCATCGGCGAGGGAATCCGCCTCGCGGGGAAGCTGACGCTCGGGGGAGTGATCCGCGTCTACGGTCGCCTTTCGGGTGAAATCGTGGCTGACGCCGATTCCTCGCTCATTCTGATGGAAAGCGCGGTCGTCGAGGGTACGCTCGACGTCGACACACTTGTCGTCGCCGGATTTATCCGCGGCGATATTCGCGCCCGGACTCGCGTTTCGATCGAAGGAACGGGACGCGTGATCGGCAATATCGAAACACCTTCGATCGCGATCGATTTCGGCGCGTACCTCGAGGGTGAAACGAAGATGACCGGAAAACGGAAAACTCCCCTCAGAGAAGAGACTGGACCGGAATTCTCCGAAAATGTTTGAAGCCTTTTTCCTTTAGGCTCTTTTCGATCTGAGCCGCGTCACCGGCGATCACGACGACGAGCTTATCGAGATGAAACGCCTCGTCCACGGCCTGTACGACCGATTCTCGCGTGACGGCGGAAACCTTCGGCATGAACTCGTTCATGTAGTCCGGTCCGAGCGAGTAGGAATAACCATTCATCCAGCGGCTGGCGACCGCCCCGAGCGTCGAAACGCTCAACGGATAGCCTCCGATGAGATAATCCTTCGACGTTTCGACCTCCTCGGCGAGGATGTCGGCCGCCTTCAGAAGGCGAAGCTGATGAATCGTTTCCTCGAGAAGTCGCCCGGTGTTCGCGGCCGCGGTCGCCGAGCCGATCGAGAAGAAGGCGCCGTCCTTGAAATAGGTCAGCGAAGACTGGATTCCGTAAGCGAGTCCGAGCCGGTCGCGCACGATCAAATTCAGGCGGCTATTGAAGTATTCGCCGAGGAGCGCGTTCGCCACCGCGAGCGCATGCCGTTTCGGCGAGTGGATTCCGGGAGTACGAAAGCCGAGTCGAACCTGGGCCTGCGGAAGTCCGGGCATGTCCGCGATCAGGATTTCGTCGCGCTTGACCCGAAACCTCGGATTATCGACGACGGTGCTCGGCTTCTTCGGCACCCCTCCCCGCCAGCTCCCGAAGAGCGAAAGAACCTGGTCGCGAAACGATCGTTTC
>JAYVXM010000473.1:0-4146 GCA_043785205.1 Bdellovibrionales bacterium | reverse complement strand
GACGCCGCTCGCCGAGGAATCCTGCTTCGAGTCGATGAAGCCCTGTGAAAGTTCCCCTTCGTGGGTTTTAAAGATCACACCTTTATTCGAAATTTTTTGGATCACGCCGACCCGGTAGCCGTCGCCGTAGTTCGCGAACATCAGGAACGCGACGGTCGCGAGCGCCACGACGATCACGAAGGCGAGCATTCCGAAAAAGAAGCGTTTCAGTTTGCGCAAAAGGACGCTTCCCGCAGGGGGGAGCGAGGACGTCGAAGAAGGGTTCATAACCGCGAAGATACGCCGCTGATGACGAGTGTCAATGGTGGCCTCGCGCGGCCCGCCCGAAGACGAATATGTCGCTTCGCGTCAGCACTCCGCGCATGCTAGCCTCGGAGGTCCATGGAAGCGTTTTACGAGTTCGAGAAACCCATCGTTCTGCTTGAGAAAAAATTAGCCGACCTTCGCCAACTTTCGAAAGAAGAAGGCATGGATTTCAAGCAGGAGATCCACTCGCTCGAAAAGAAAGTCGCGAAGCTGATCGAGGACACCTACGCGAACCTCTCGCCTTGGCAGCTCGTCCAAGTCTCCCGCCATCCGAACCGCCCCTACACGCGCGACTTCGTCGACGCTCTCTTCACCGACTTCATGGAGATGAGCGGCGATCGGACGTATGCCGAAGACCAGGCGATCCTCGGCGGAACCGCGATGTGGGACCTCGGCGGCGCGTCCGGAAAAGTTCCGGTCATGATCCTCGGCCACCAGAAGGGCCGCTCGACGAAGCAAAAAATGGAGCGAAACTTCGGCATGGCTAAACCGGAGGGTTACCGGAAGGCGATGCGCCTGATGGAGCTCGCCTCGCGGACCCGGATGCCGGTAATCACCTTCATCGACACGCCGGGCGCCTACCCGGGCCTCGAAGCCGAAGAGCGCGGCCAGTCCCAAGCCATCGCCGAGTCGATCCGCATGATGTTCGGCCTCGAAGTGCCGATTCTCGCCGTCGTCATCGGCGAAGGCGGCTCCGGCGGCGCGCTCGCGATCGGCGTCGCGGATCGCGTCCTCATGATGGAATATTCGACCTACTCCGTGATCTCCCCGGAGAGCTGCGCCTCGATCCTTTGGAACGATTCCGGGCTCGCGGAACGCGCGGCGGAAAAATTGAAGATGAACCCGAAGGAACTCCTCGAACTCGGGATCGTCGACGGAATCATTGCGGAGCCGACCGGCGGCGGCCATCGCGACTGGGCGGGCACGTTCGAGTCCGCGCGCAAGGCGATCGCGAAACATTTTAATCCAATCCTGAAGGCCCAGGCGAAAGCGACCTCGTCGAAAAAGCTCCAGACCGAGCGCTACGCGAAATTCCGAGAAATGGGCGAAAACGCGATGACCCAAATCCGCGCCCGCAGCGAGGAACGGACCCAGTGAAGGATGCAGCGAAAGGGGCCGGAAAACCCGCGTCCGTCCTCTCGATGACCGGCTTCGGCGGCGCGGAAGGATCTCACGGCGGTCACCACTACCGGATCGAAGTGAAATCGGTGAACCACCGCTACCTCGATCTCAAGGTGCGCCTCCCCCGCGAACTCCAATCGATCGAAGGACCGCTAAAGGCCCTCGTCCAAGCCCGGTTCACCCGCGGCGCGATCGAGCTGAAGGTCGAACGGGTCTCCGAGGGCGCGGCCGGAATCGCCGCCGACCTCAGCTTGAACATTGATCTCGCGCGCCGGTATCACGATAAAATCAAGGAGCTCCAGACGGCGCTCGGACTCAAGGACCACGTCACGACCCTCGACATCGCGGCCTTCCCCGACGTGCTCACGCGCGGCACGGCCGACGTCTCGGCGGATGAAACCTGGAAGCGCTTCGAACCGCACGCGGCGCGCGCCCTCGACGGTCTCGCCGAAATGCGGGCGCACGAAGGCGCTTCGCTCGCGAAGATCCTCCTCGAAGCGTCCGAGGAGCTCGAACGAACGATTTCGAGCCTCCGCGATAAGCGGAAGGCGATCGCGGCTAAGTATCCCGACCGGATCCGCGATAAGGTTCGCGCCGTTTTCGAATCGTATCCCCTTTCCGAGGGAAATCTCCAGGCCGTGCTCGAAGCGCGGATCAGCCAGGAACTCGCGATGATCGCCGACCGCACCGACATCGAAGAGGAACTTGTCCGCTTCCTCGGCCACCTCGAGCACCTCCGAAAGGTTCTCCGCGAAGGCGGCCAGGTCGGGCGAAAGCTCGACTTCGTCCTTCAGGAACTCAATCGCGAAATCAACACACTCGGAAACAAAGCCCAGGACTACGGCATGAGCGAGGAAGTCGTCGGCGCGAAAGTCCGCCTCGAGCAGCTCCGCGAACAGGTGATGAACCTTGAATAAATCAACGCCCCTTAAGGGGCGTTCTCCCGAAAGCAAACTCGTCGTCCTCTCCGCTCCCTCGGGCACCGGCAAGACGACCCTCTGCCTCCGGCTGCTGAACGAAATCCCCGAACTCATCCTATCGGTCTCGACGACCACCCGCGCTCCGCGCGGGAAAGAACGCGACGGGATCGATTACTTTTTCGTGCCTAAGGAAGAATTCCGGGAAAAGATCGCGGCGAACCGCTTCGCCGAATGGGCGGAAGTGCACGGAAATTTTTACGGAACCTCCAAGGACTTCGTCGAAACGGCGTTCGCGGCGGGCAAGTCGCTCCTCCTCGACATCGACGTCCAGGGCGCCGAATCGCTCGAGCGTCATTATCCGGGCCGCACCGTGCGGATTTTCCTGAAGCCGCCGTCCATGACCGAGCTCGAACGCCGGTTACGCGCGCGCGGCACCGACTCCGAAGAGGCGATCGCGAAACGGCTTGCCGGAGCGGCGAAGGAAATGGCCGCGATCGACCAGTTCGACCACGTCGTCGTGAACGACGACCTCGAAAAGGCTTACTTCGAGCTTTCCGGCATCGTCCTGCACGCGATTCGCGGGCAAACCCTCGCCGGAGGGCGCCCGTGACCGAATCCCAGAAAACGCTCGAAAAACTGAAACTCACGGTCCGGAACTACTTTCCGGACGCGCCCATGGAAAAGATCGACAGGGCGTACGAATTCGCCGAGAAAGCGCACGGCAAGCAGAAACGCTCGAGCGGCGATCCCTATATCATCCATCCGACGGAGGTCGCCCTTTCGCTCGCGGAGATGAACCTCGATCTCGCGACGATCATGACCGGACTTCTCCACGATACCGTCGAGGATACCGGCGTCACGCTCGAAACGATCGCCGCCGAATTCGGCGCCGACGTCGCCGAGCTCGTCGACGGCGTCACGAAGCTCTCGAAAATCACCTTCCGCACGACCGAGGAGAAGCAGGCCGAAAACTTCCGGAAGATGATCATCGCGATGGCGAAGGATATCCGGGTCATCCTCGTGAAGCTCGCCGACCGCATGAACAACATGCGGACGCTGAAATACCTCGCCCCCGAAAAACAGCAACGGATCGCCCAGGAAACGCTCGACATCTATGCTCCGATCGCGAACCGCCTCGGGATCGGCTGGATGAAGATCGAGCTCGAGGACCTTTGCCTCCGCTTTCTCCACCCCGACGTCTACACGAAGCTCTCCGAGCTCGTGCACAAGAAGAAAGGTGTCCGCGAAAAGTTCATCGAGTCCTTCACCGATCTCCTTCGCGCTGAGCTCGAGGAATACGAAATTAAAGCCCAGATTTCCGGGCGTGCGAAGCACTTCTACTCGATCTACAAGAAGATGGATCGCCGCGAAGTCGACTTCGACCAGATCCACGACCTGATCGCGTTCCGAATCGTCGTCGAGAACATCACCGAGTGCTACAAGGCCCTCGGCGTGATCCACGCCGCGTTCAAACCGATTCCCGGCCGATTCAAGGACTACATCGCCATGCCGAAGGCGAACTCCTACCAGTCGCTCCACACGACCGTGATCGGGAACGACGGCGACCGCATCGAAATCCAAATCCGCACCCAGGAGATGAACTCGGTCGCCGATTCGGGAATCGCCGCGCATTGGAAATACAAGGAAGGGCGTTTCGGTACGAACGCGAAGGAAAATGTCGAGTGGGTGAACCGCCTCCTCGAATGGAACAAGGATCTTTCCGATCCGGCCGAATTCCTCGAGACCGTGAAGATCGATCTCTTCGCCGAGGACGTCTTCGTCTTCACGCCGAACGGCG
>JAYVXM010000472.1:0-13107 GCA_043785205.1 Bdellovibrionales bacterium | reverse complement strand
CTCCCGACGAGTCTCGATCCGCTCCTCGCGAACTGCGGCTTCATCCTGAATCACGCGTTCCCGATGGATCTGAGCCCCCGCGACGTCGCGGGACTCCGGTTCCTCTACCTCCACGAATCGCCGACGCCGGGACCGGCGGTCAGCTATAAGCGGTCGGAGACCGAAAAGAAATGGATGGAAATCTTCCTCCAAACCGATCGTCTCTACCTCTAGCTCGAATTAAACTTCCGTCTCGAATTAAACCCGCGTTCGAGAAACCGAGTTCAGCAAGAGTCCATGCCGCTAAACCAGATCATCCCGACTCGATCGGCGGTAAGCGTACGGAGGCGAAACTGAGCGAGCGGCTCCACCGCGGCGATTTCCGCGCTCGTAATTTTCCACCGTGCGAGAAGGTCGGGGTGGGCGATCCACTCGAGCTTTTTATAACGCTCGCGAAGAAGCTTTAAAAGGGTCACGCAGGCGGTCGGTTCGCCGTCGAGTTCATGCACGATATTCGGAAGGTCGATTCCTCGGTTCCAAGCGCAGTAAGCGAGGCATCTTCCGTCGAGCCAGAGCGACCGCCACTCGACGTTCGCGTGGCGCGCGAGCCAGACGAGATCCGCGTCCGCGTAGCGAACGCCGGTCTTGCGTGCGAGAAAATGCGCGCCGATCGCCGCGTCCCACCCTGAGCGGAATTCGAATCCCTCGAGCGTCGTCTTCGGAAGGTCGAGCGCGGCGAGCGGAACGCGGAGCTGGGCACCTCCGAACTCGAACATCCGCTTTCGATAAATCGTACTGTCGGACCCCCAGAGCGCGAACGCGTTCACGCCGCGACGGTCTCCCTCGTGGATAACGAGCGCGATCGCCTCCGATGCGTAGCCCTTGCGCGCGAATTCCGGGTGGGTCGCGACGGCGCCGATAAACCCGATCCGCGACTCCGTCCCGTCGGCAAAGCGGTAATTCACGGTCCGGATCGAAGCGGTGCAAACGAGGCGCGGTCCATGAAAGCCGCCGACTTGATGGCGAGCGGGGGAGGGCACGTTCGCGGGATCCCAGACCGGAAAATCGGCCAGGTAAGAAGCGGGAGAGGAGAGGCCGAAGGCTTGATCGATTAGGAGCGAATATTCCCGGCGATTCGTGGGTACAAGAACTCGCCACGTGAGAGGAATGCCGACCGGCGCCATTCCTATACACTAACTCAATTTCCCCCCTCGTTCGACCGATCCGTAGGTTAGGAAGAGAGCCTCGTTCGCCAAGAGCCTGACGCTTTCGCCCTACACCTCTTTAAAGGAGAGCACTGAATGAGCAAAAAAAAGGGTAAATTCGACCTGAACGACTTCGTCAAAAAAGGAACGCTGAAGGACGGCCAAGACCTCTACTTCGTCTCGAATCCGAAGCAGACCTGCAAGGTCACGAAGCAGCCGAACGGTGATTTCAAGGTCGTAGCGACCGGCGAGACGATGACGATTCACGCGTTCGCCACGAAATGCCTCGGCATGGACCCTCCCGATCACGCCACGAAGTGGGTGCGCACCGAAAAAGGCGTCACCCTCTATGACATCTGGCACGCGGAAGACGACTATTCTTACGCCGCTTAATGACTTAAGTAGGCTCGCCCCGGATGGGCGGGCTTCGCCCGACCGCAGGGTCGAGCTGTTCTGGGGCCCCCACGAAAAAAACGTGGGGGCCCCGTTTTTTTATTTAAGTTCCCCGTCCTGAGTCCGATGAGACACATGTAAGCGGAATCGATCCCCGGGCTGGATGCTCAGGACGGTTCCACTAAAAATCCCTTAGACCAAGGATGGGTCGACGGACGTTCAAGGAGGAACGTATGGGATTACGAATTAATACCAACGTACCTGCCCTTATTGCGCAACGAAACTTGCGTAATACCCGAGCCTCGCTGGATACGACTCTCGAACGCCTCAGTTCGGGTTCTCGAATCAACCACGCGGGCGACGACGCCGCGGGTCTCGCCATCTCGGAAAACCTCAAAGCCCAAATTCGGGGCTTAGGTCAGGCCGAAAGAAATTCCCACGATGGAATCTCGCTCGTTCAAGTCGCCGAAGGCGCGATGAGTGAAGTCTCGAATATCCTCATCCGACTTCGGGAACTGGGAGTGCAGGCCGCTTCCGACACCGTCGGTCCGACCGAACGCGGATTCCTGAACCTCGAATTCGGCCAGCTCGTCGAAGAAGTCGACCGGATCGCGAAGAGCACCGTCTATAACAACGTTCCGCTTCTGAACGGTTCCGCCCAATCTTTCGAAATTCAAATCGGGACGAGCAATAACCCCCTCACCGATCGCGTGAAGCTCTTCGGGTCCGGAGCCGCGGACGTGTCCGCGGTCGCGCTCGGGATGAACCTCGCGAACGTCGCCGACAAGGTCAGCGCCCAGAACTCGCTCGCTTCGCTCGACCAGGCGATCGGATCGGTCACTTCGATGCGGGCCGAATTCGGCGCGCTTCAGAATCGACTCCAGTCGGTCATTAATAATATTCAAGTCTCGAAAGAAAACATGGCTTCTGCGAATTCTCGGATTCGCGATGCGGACGTGGCCGAAGAATCCACGAACCTTACCCGGAACCAAATCCTCATGCAGTCGGGAGTATCGGTTCTCGGTCAGGCGAACACGACGATCAAAACGGCACTTCAGCTGCTCGGAGGCGGTCAGGGTTAATGAGATCAGCGTAATTAGAGATAAAATTTCTTACCCGAAGCGCGCGTGAGCGCGCTTGTTTCCTGGATGCGGGATCGTCCGCGGCGGAAGTCCACCCATGATGGTGTGGGCGGAAGCCGCGGACTACCCCCGGATTAAGGACGGGCACAATCAGGTTTCTTCCTCGGGAGCGGCATGGAATGGCTCAACCCGGGAAAGATCGGCATACGCCCAAGGTGTGAACCACGGGGGTAGGCCAGAACGGCGCATCAGTCCCTTCACTCCGCAAGGAGCGGAAGGGGGGCGTGTCTTTCGAAAAGGGGACGTTTCCATGGTGGAAGCGTCCCGGGGAGTCCACAAATTCCCATGGATTGGGTCGATTCGAGAGGGATCTCGAGTCGTTAACACGGAGGTTAAGTTACCATGAACGGAGTCTAAGCATATGGGTCTACGAATTAATACAAACGTCGCCGCGCTGAACGCCCAGCGCACGATGTCTCAAACTCGAATGGCGTTGGATAAATCGCTCGAAAAACTCGCTTCCGGTAGCCGCATTAACCATGCGGGTGACGACGCCGCAGGACTCGCGATCTCGGAAAACCTCCGGGCTCAGATCCGCGGTATGCGCCAGGCGAAGCGAAACGCCCAAGACGGCGTCTCGCTGATCCAGGTGTCGGAAGGTGGACTGAACGAAATTTCGAATATCATGATTCGTCTCCGGGAATTGGCCATCCAGGCCGCCTCGGATACGATCGGAGATACGGAACGGCAGTTCACGGACCGGGAATACCAGGCCCTGAAGCAGGAAATCGACCGGATCGCCAACGCGACCCAGTTCAACGGCACGCCGCTCTTGAACGGGAAGGCAGGGATCTTTGAAGTCCAGGTCGGAACGCAGAATAACCCGATTCTCGATCGGATCGTCTACAACGGTGAACGTTCGGACGCCTCGCTCGACGCCCTGAAAATGGGCGGGGAATCGGTGGCCACGAAGCAGGGCGCCCAGCTCTCGCTTTCGGTGATCGACGACGGTCTCGTTCGGGTGAACTCCATCCGCGCCGACCTCGGAGCCCTCCAAAACCGGCTCCAATCGACGATCAATAACCTCGCGATTTCCGACGAGAACCTCTCCGCCGCGAACAGCCGTATCCGCGATACGGACTTCGCCGAAGAAGTCTCGGAAATGACCAAGAACAACATCCTGATGCAAGCCGGCATCAGTGTCCTCGGTCAAGCGAACAACACGAATCAGTCCGCAGTAAAACTGCTCTCCGGTTAAGACTCTTAACGGGAACAAGTAGATCCGATGACGAAGAAGATAGCGATTCATGGTGGGCTCTCGCAAGGAAGCGAGAGCCCCCTCCCCCTCCTCCAAGAGTAGGGCTCCGGCGGATTCCGCCGGGGCCTCTCGGGAAGGGAGGGAATAGGGATAGGGACTCTCTTTAGGGAGCCCACCATGGTCGAAAAACCGAATCGATTCGGGTATCGTCAGAGTCATGGCAAGTCGCGCGCGAGCGCTCGGAATCCTCATCGTAGGCGGAAATGGTTTTCTCGGTTCCCACCTCGCGCGATCATTGCGCAAGCGGGCCCGGGTCGCCGTCACCTACGCGAAGAACCGGGTTCCTCTCGACGGGATTCTTTCACTACCGATGGACGTACGCGACGCCGGCGGAATGCGGAAGATCCTCTATGCCCAAAAACCGGATTTCGTGATTTACCTCGCGGGGTCGGAAAATCAAACCTGGGTGGACGCGAATCAGAAGCTCGCCGAGCGCATTTTTTCGGCCGGAGCGGGCGACGTCTTGCACGCGTCGGAAATGATATCCGCACGCTTCCTCTACGTTTCGTGTTCGGCGATCTTCGACGGCACGAAAGGAAATTACATCGAGTCCGACACCATTTCGCCCATGACGCTCCTCGGGAAGCTGAAAGCGAGCGGGGAAACGCTCGTGCGCGGGCGCTCGAACAGCGCTTCCGTCCTTCGTCTTTCGCCTCTGGTGGGTTCGGCCCATCCGTGGCGACCTTCGCTATTCGATCGTCTTCGAAATGCTCTCGAACGGGGCACGAAGGTCGAACTCCGCGACGACGAATATCATTCCTGGACCCCGCTCTCCTCCGCCGTCGCCGCGATCGAAGCGATCATCGAACGGGCTCCGAAAAATTCTCTCTATCACTTCGGCGGACTCACTCGTCTCACGCCGCTCGAGATGGGCCGCATCTTCGCGCGCGAGCTCGGGTATGACGAAAAAGTGATCGCGAAAACGATCCACGCGAAAAGGCGAATCCTCCAAAAAGGGATGATCATCCTCCCGGAAGGCGAAAAGTTCGATTACTCGCTGAATTCGACGGCGATCATTCGGGCGCTCGATGTGAAGGCCTTTCCCGTTGAATCCCGAATTCGGTCCGAATTCCGGTTTTGAACGAAGGGCTCATCCGCTGGAGACTCACTTCGCTCGAAACGTCTAAACTTTGGACGTTTTCGCCTATTTTTTAGGCATTTTATCGAAATTTTATCAAAAAAAGATGAGTCAATCTTGACCTCTGCGAAAGGCGTATAAACCCCTATAGAATAGGAGCTGCAGTATGTACGCAGTTAATAAAGGGGTGTCTTTATGGTTCATTCTAAACGGGTTATCTTTTCTCTATTCGCCTCCGTAATCATCACGCTCGGTTTAACGGCTTGCAACGATACGGGGTTCAGCGGCGCCGAAAATGCGAGCGGTCAATTCGACGTCACTCCGACGTCGGCCGATACCCATCCGAATCTTCCACCCTCTTCCGACTCTTCGACTCCGCCGGTCGTGACGGACGACGGAACTCCGAGTCCGAGTCCAAGTGTTTTGCCATCCGCAACTCCGACGGAAACTCCGACCGTGAAACCAAGCGGAACTCCATCGGGCACTCCGAGTCCTAAGGCGACCGGATGCGCAGACAAGGATAAAACGAGCGGCGATAAATCGAATGGAACCGTCACTCCGGCGACCGTAGACTCCCTCGTCACGAAATATGGTTGCGTCGATCCTTCCGACGAAGCCAAGGATTCGAACGATAAGAAGATCCTCATTTGCCATATTCCTCCGGGAAATCCGAAGGCCGCCCACTCGATCTGCGTCGCCGTACCGGGCGCGATCAATGGTCACGGGATCGATCCGAAAACTTGCCTCAGTCCGGTAGGAGATTATTGCGGAGCCTGCCGTCCGGCGACTCGCTAATCTCGTTCGATACCTTTTCGACTCGATCGGCCCGGGACGCGGAAACGCTTCCCGGGCCGATCCGGTTTTAAGTTCCGTCGGTAAACTACGGGCACTTGAGCAACGTCTTCAACTCCGAAATCGTCCCCGTTTCGACGACTGATCCGTGACTATGTCGGTCTGAGAGATGGTGAATGCAGTCCCCGCCCGAGATTCCGCCATCGACGCAAAACTGCTTTCCGCTCAAGGTATAGAGCGAGCTCTGGATATCGGCCGAACCCGGCGGATAGACCGTATGGAGCGAATAGAGCGGTTCATTGTCCGTGTAAGTCAAAAGCGTCAGGCTCATCGTGGCCGTCGAATTCGACTGTCGTAAGTCCGCGCAAATGTGCGGGGCGAAGGCCTTGAAGAGGCGCGCTCGAACTTCGGGTGGCGGGCTCGGCTCCTTTACCGCCAGGACTTCCTTCGCGACCCGTTCCGCTTGGACTCTTTTCTTCGTTTCCTGCTCACGGCGGTGAACCTCTTCGTCATGGGCATGGACGTCCTTCCGACAATCCGTTTTCCCATGGTAGCGTTCGTCGCCCGTCTCGGCGTAAAACGCCTCGCACTGGCGAGCGAGTTTTTTTGGGTCAGCACAGGCGCTGGACCCTAAAGCGAGGAGCGTTCCGAGATAAATTGACGATTTCATCGCTTAGGGTTTTCCTATTTTCGATCTCAGTTCGCGGAATTCTCGGCCGAAATTCGAATTCATTTTGAACGCGGCGTAAGTGAGATCGGCGAGTAACCGCCCATCGCGCACGTCCGTCGGATGATGGACGCCCCCGAGGATCCGATCTTCTCCGATTTCAAATCCGCGGTCGCGGATCGATCGTTCCCGCTCGGGAAATAGATCGGCCAGCAGATCGGCGAAAAGCTCACCTCCGCCGGCATGCCCGCTCGGATAGGCGAACGTGTTTTCGGGCGCCACGCACGGATGAAGCGAGGGATCCGTGACGTACGGACGCGGGCGTGCCCAGTATTTCTTTCCTTTCGTCCAAATGGGTCGGGCCTCGGCCAATACACGCTCGAAAAAAGGGTTCAGCCTCTCGACTTCGCCCGGAAGTAAGGGGCCGCGCGGCGCGCGAAAAAACTCCAGGAAGTGGTCCGATCTTTCCTCGGCGCGCGCCCGACGACATTCCGCTTTCGTGCGGCTGAGCTGACGCTGCTTGAGAACGGCGAAATCGGCGTCCGATTCTGGGGAGTGAAGCGCGGGCGGTCCCGGCAGGATATGGAGAGCGTCGACGGCGTTCGGATCGATTAGCCCCGTCGATTCGGACGTTACGGGTAAGCCGGCGTTCGATCCGTTCGGACGCGGGGACGCGCACGCGATCAGGATCCCGAGAAAGATCAACGCGACGATCGGGCGTAACGGATTTCGCATAACGGTCATTCGCCGAGATAAGCTTTCCGAATTTCGTCGGAACGGAGCAGCTCGGCCGCGGGGCCTTGAAGCTTTACTTTCCCGGTCTCGAGAACGATCCCGTGATGGGAAATCTCGAGCGCTTGGAGGGCGTTTTGCTCGACGAGGACGACCGTCTTTCCTTCTTGGTTGATCTGGAGCACGATTTCGAAAATTTTCTCGATGATCTGGGGCGCGAGGCCGAGCGAAGGCTCGTCGAGAAGAAGGAGCTCGGGATGGCTCATCATCGCGCGCGCGATCGCGAGCATCTGTTGTTCACCGCCTGACAGGGTCCCGGCGTTTTGCTTCCGGCGCTCCTTCAGGCGCGGAAAAAGCTCGAACGCGTGGTCGAGATCGGCCGCGTACGTATCCTTCGAGGGCGCGCACCATGCGCCGAGGTCGAGGTTCTCCTCGACGGAGAGATTCAGGAAGATTCCCCGGCCTTCCGGCGCCTGGGAAATCCGACGACGTACGATCAGATGGGGTGCCATTCCGGAGATCCGTTCGCCGCGGTGGAGAATCTCCCCACCCGATGGTTTCACGAGGCCGGAGATCGCCCGAAGTGTCGTGGTCTTCCCCGCTCCGTTCGAGCCGATGAGCGAGACGATCTGACCCTTCTTCACTTGGAAGTCGATCCCGCGGATCGCTTCGATCGCGCCGTACTTCACCGATACGTTCTTCAGTTCGAGAACGACGTCGCTCATGACTCCGCCTTCCCTTTGCCTATCTTTTTGTCCGCGGCCTTGCCGAGGTAGGCTTCGATCACGCGCGGGCTTTTCTGAATCTCCGCGGGCGTACCCTCGGCGATCTTCACGCCGTAGTCGAGGACGGCGATCCGTTCACAAATGCCCATCACGAGCTTCATATCGTGCTCGATGAGGAGGATCGTCATCCCGTGCTCGTCGCGGATCTTCCGGATCGTCGCCATCAGCGCCGCGGTCTCCTGACCGTTCATGCCGGCCGCCGGTTCGTCGAGGAGGAGGAGTTTCGCTCCAGTCGCCATCGCGCGCGCGATTTCGAGCCGGCGCTGATCGCCGTACGGAAGGTTTCTCGCCGAGACTTGGGCCCGGTCGGCCATCGAGAAGATCTCCAGGAGCTTCATGCACTCGGCGACCTTCACGTCCTCTTCGGCGATCGTCTTCTTCCCGTGGAAGATCATCGACGGCCAGCCGAAGCGAAGGCGCTTCGGATTATGGTCCATCGCGACGAGGAGGTTCTCGAGGACGGTGAGGTCCCGGAAGAGGCGAATGTTCTGGAAGGTCCGGGCGAGGCCCTTCTTCGTAATTTCGTAGGGTTTCAGTCCGACGAGCGGCTGTCCGAAGCCGAGCACTTCGCCCGAGGTCGGGGCGTACACGCCGGTGAGCATATTAAACGCGGTCGTCTTTCCGGCCCCGTTCGGTCCGATGAGCCCGAAGATGAGTCCCTGAGGGACCGAAATTTCGAGCTCGGCCACGGCCTTCAGGCCGCCGAACTGCATCGTGAGCTTCTTCGTCTGGAGCGCTAGCGTCTCGCTCATGACGACTTCCCTTTCTTGAAGAACGAAGTGATTTCCTTCGTTCCGAAGAGGCCGTTCGGGCGCGTGAGCATAAGGACGATCAGGAGAACAGAGTAGATCACCATTCGGAAGTCGAGTTTCGTGAGTTCCTGGAGCGGACGGAGAAGTTCTTTCAACACGGTGAGGAAGACCGCCGCTACGACCGAGCCGGTGAGGCTACCGAGCCCGCCGAGAACGACCATGATGATTACTTCGAAACTCCGATTGAAATCGAAAGTCTGGGGATTCAGATACCGAAGATAGTGCGCGAAGAGCGCGCCGCTGACGCCGGCGAAGAACGCCCCCGTCGCGAACGCGCGGACTTTCGCTTTCGTCGTATTTACCCCCATCGCTTCGGCGGCGATCTCATCCTCGCGAACAGCGAGGAATTCGCGACCCTGGCGGGAATGGATGAGGCGCCAGACGACGAAAAGGGTGAGGATGAGGATCCCGTAGACCCACCCGAATGAGCTCAGCGCCGGAATATTCGGCATCCCCCGAGCCCCCCCGATCGCGTCGACGTTCAGGACGATCACGCGAATGATCTCGCCGAAACCGAGCGTGACGATCGCGAGGTAATCCCCGCGAAGTCGGAGAGAAGGAAGTCCGACGAGGTAACCCATGATCGCGGCGGCGGTGCCGGCGATGAGGAGCACGATCGCGAAGACGGTCGGGGAAAGATTAGGATCGTCGATCCAGCTCGGATGGCTCGCCGCGATCGAAGTCGTGATGAATGCGGAGACGTACCCGCCGACCGACATGAAACCGGCATGGCCCATCGAAAACTGGCCGGTGAATCCGGAAACAAGGTTCAGGCTGACGGCGAGGGTCGCGTTGATCCCGGCGTAGATGAGGATCGTGAAGAAATAAGGATCGAGGCGGTCGGTGAGCGCGAAGTGGAAGATCGCGACGCCGGCGACGGCCGCGAGCCACGGCCAGAGGGTCCGGAGACCGTAGGGCTTCGTCACCGACGAGATCATACTTTCTCCGTCCGTTTCGTGCCGAAAAGTCCCGTCGGCTTAAAGAGGAGGATGAGGATGAGAAGCGCGAACGCGAGGGCGTCGCGGAAGGTCGGATAGCCGTAGCCGACGAGGAACGACTCCGACAGCCCGAGGATGAGCGCGCCGACGACGGCGCCGGTGACGTTCCCGATTCCGCCGAGGACGGCGGCGACGAACGCTTTCAGGCCCGGCATCGAACCCATCAGCGGCTCGATCTTCGGATAGATGAGGCCGACGAGAACCCCGGCCGCGCCCGCGAGGGCGGAGCCGAGCATGAACGTGAACGAAATCACGCGGTCGGTGGGAATCCCCATGAGCGACGCGAGGTCGTGCGAGAAGCTCGCCGCGCGCATCGCGCGTCCAACGCGGGTCTTGAAGATGATCGTCTGGAGAATCGTCATGAGCGTGATCGAGATGCAGAAAACGAGGAGTTGGAGCGGATTGATCTTCAGCTCGCCGAACGAGAAATCGTGTTCGATCGAAAAGACCTGGGGAAAGAACTTCGGGTCCGCGCCGAACACGAGCTGACCGGAAAACTCGAGGAAGAGGCTCACGCCGACGGCGGTGATCAGGAGATTGATCCGCGGGGATTTCCGGAGCGGGCGGTAAGCGATCCGTTCGATCAGGAACCCGACGATCGCACACCCGGTCATCGCCGTGAAAAGGATAAGGATGAGCGCGCCGACCGACGGATGTTCCGCGAGGTGGAACGCCCGCGACGTATACATACCGATGAAAGCACCGAGCATGTACACGTCGCCGTGAGCGAAATTAATCAGCTGGAGGATCCCGAACACCATGGTGTAGCCGAGAGCGATGAGGGCGTAAATCGCCCCCAGACTCAGGCCGTTCACCAGATGCTGAACGAATTCAATCATGTTCTCAGACTTACGGTTTGATCGTGGTCTTGTACTTGTAACCGCTGCCCGCGACTTGGAGCACGACGGCCGACTTCACCGGATCCCGGTGCTCGTTCAGCGTGATCACGCCGGTGACACCGGGATAATCCTTCGTCGTCGCGATCGCCGCCTTCACCGAAGTGCTGGCGAGATCCGGCGCGCGGGTCATTGCGTCCGCCAGAACCTTCGCGGCATCGTAACCCATGGCCGCTAGTCCGTCCGGAACGATGCCGTACTTCGCCTTGAACTCGGCGATGAACTTCTGCACGACCGGCGACTGATCTTCGGGCGAATAGTGGTTCGAGAAGTAAGAGCCTTCGATCGACTTGCCGCCGATTTCGGTCAGTTTTGGCGAATCCCAGCCGTCTCCGCCCATGAGCGGAACGTTCAGTCCGAGCTCCTTCGCTTGGCGGGCGATCAGGCCGACTTCGGTGTAGTAGCCCGGAACGTAGATCGCTTCCGGCTTCTTCGCGCGAATCGCGGTCAGCTGGGATTTGAAATCCATGTCCCCGGCCGAGTAGCTCTGGTCGACGACGATCTTGCCGCCGTTCTGCGTGAAAGTCTGGGTGAAGAAATCCGCGAGGCCGACCGAGTAGTCGTTCTTCACATCACGGAGAATGGCCACGTTCTTGATCTTGAGGGTTTCGGTAGCGAATTTCGCCATCACGGTGCCTTGGAACGGATCGATGAAACAGACGCGGAAGATGTAATCGCCTTGTTCCGTGACCTTCGGATTCGTCGAGGAGGGCGAAATCATCGGAATGCCATGGGCCTGGGCGATCGGCGCCATCGCGAGGGAGCGGGAGCTCGCCACTTCGCCGAGGAGAGCGGCGATTTTATCCTGGGTGATCAGCTTCGTGACCGCGGTCGCCGCTTCGTCGGGCTTTCCTTGATCGTCGAGGGTGATGAGTTTGAACTTCTTGCCCTTCACGCCGCCGGCGGCGTTGATTTGCTCGAACGCGAGGACGATCCCGTTATGGGTCGAGGTTCCGAAGGTGGCTTCGCTGCCAGTCATCGAGCCGACTTCGCCGACCACGATTTCCGCGCTGGAAGCGGCGGTGCTGTTCGTATTCGTCGTCGTCGTGTCCTTTTTGGTGCAACCGGCGACGGCCAGTAAGGTGAGCGCGAGTACGGAATAGTGCATCGATTTCATCATAATTAAGGATCCCTTTAAAATCACGACATGGGTGGAGACTGAACGAAGACTATGGAAATAACCCTCGGACCGTCAACGTGAAAAGGCCCCGCGACCGAAGTCGCGAGGCCTCCCGGGGGTCGTGATAACTAAATGCGTTAGAGGGCGATAAAGGAGATCACGACAAGTTCGGACGTTTGACCGGAGTTCGACTTCAGCAATACGCGGACGGTGTTTAAGCCGTATTCGATGACCGATTCCGGGAGCGTGAAGCTGCCGGAGCGGGCGCCGTCGCGGCCGCCGAGCTTGAGGTTCGGATATTCGACCTTTTCGCCATTCGCGCCGACGATGTCGAAGTTCGAGCAGTTCGCGACGTTCGTGAAGATGACGTTCAGCTGGCGGTTCGAAACCTTCGTTTGGACGGTGCCGCCGCAAACGCTAAGGGCGTTCAGCGAGGTCGAGGTCATGTAGATCGTCGCGGTCTTCGGGGCCGGTTTCGTCGGGATCGGCTTCGATGGAACTTGCTGGACGGTGACGATGACCGTGTCCGAATGCTTACCGGAGTTCGACTTGAGGATGATGTTGATCGTGTTCGAACCAAGTTCGATCAGGGAACTCGGGATCGAAAAACTGCCGAAACGGGCGCGATTCGAGCCGTTCAACTTTTGGTTCGGAAAGCTGACTTTTTCGCCGTTCGCCGAAACGATGTCGAAGTTCGAGCAGTTTACGACGTTCGAGAGAGCGAGGTTCAGCGTCGACTGGTCGTTCGAGATCTCCGTTTGGATGACGCCGCCGCAGGACGGGAGCGTCGCGAGATCGTCGGCGTCCATGACGACGGTACCGGCGAAAGCCGAGGAAAGGGTGGCGAGGGTGGAGATCGCCAGGATCGAGAAAGTCTTTTTCAGAAACGTCATAAACAGGGCTCCTCAGTTTTCGGTAAGAAATGGCGTGAACGTGTGGAGCGCTTATAGCACCGCAAACTGAAATGGGTATAAAAATACCGCACCGCGAATCGACCGGGGTTACCGATGATCGATTACGATAATGACCTTAATTTCGAGAGTTTAGAAGATGACTCAGATAGTCATCATTTGAATTGATGCTACCGATAGTCTGGAACGATAGCTCGAATCAGAACGCGATCCCGTTATCACCGAGGAGCGCTTTGATCTGTTCGAGGAGCGCCTGGTTTTGTCCGGTGGTTGCCTTCTTCTCGCGCGTCGCCCGGACGAATTCGGCGAAATAGTATTTCGCGATTTGCTCGGGCTTCA
>JAYVXM010000471.1:0-4157 GCA_043785205.1 Bdellovibrionales bacterium | reverse complement strand
TAGTAAGAGCAAGGCCGGTGCCACTCAAAATCGCGGGCGGTCTTAAAATAACCAAACGAATACAGATACTTACCGGACCGTTCATTCTCTGAAGTGTCGAAACTTTTGACGGGTGTTCGGTGACCTAGGCGGAATTTTAAGGCTCGGGGCTTGTGGCCAGGTCTCGATTCATGATTCGATCTTCGTGGGGAGAGAGAACCTATGGATCAGGGTTTTCTGGGATACGGTCTCGCTCGCGGGACAAAAGACGGTTTAAAGGAAACAAACGGGGGCGGACTTCGGCCGCACAGTCCGGGGTTGCGCTGCGACTTCCGAAAGCGGCGGGCGCTCGAGATCTGCGCCGAAGCCCAGGTCCTTCATCTCAAGGGCATGACGGCGAAGGCGATTCCGATCTACGCGAAATCGATCCGGCTCCTACCGACGGCGGAGGCGCACGCGTTCCTCGGGTGGGCCTACAGCGCCCACCACCGGTACGACCTCGCGATCCGGGAGTGCCTCGAGGCGATCACCCTCGATCCCGATTACGGTAACCCCTATAATGACATCGGCTCCTACTACGTGAGCCAGGGAAAACTCGACGAATCGATCATCTGGTTCGAACGGGCGAAGCGCGCGACTCGGTACGAATCGCGCCACTTCCCGTATCTGAACCTTGGACGCGTCTACGAGGCGAAAGGGATGAACCTCCGGGCCCTTCGCGAATTCGAGCGCGCGCTTTCGATCGAACCGGGTGAGGAATCGTGCCTAGCGGCCGTTCGCCGACTGCGTTCGTCGCTCGTCGAAGTCGTCTGACTTTCTTCGCTTCGCCGCGAAGAGACTATAGAAGCACGGCACGACGAGCAAGGTGAGCACCGTCGACAGGATTACGCCGCCGATCACGGCGAGCGCCATCGGCCCGCGCGATTCGACGCCGGGTCCGAACGCCACGGCGGCGGGAATCGCTCCGACGACCGTCGCGAGCGACGTCATGACGATCGGTCGGAGCCGGTTCGGGCACGCCTCCAGGAGTGCCTTGTTCACGTCTTCCTCCCCGTGGTCCCGAACATGGTTCGTGAACTCGACGAGGAGAATCGAGTTCTTTTTCACGATGCCCATCAGGAGGAGGAGGCCGATGAGCGAATAGAGATTCAGCGATTTTCCGAAGAGCCAGAGGGTCAGGAAAGCGCCGGAGAGCGAGAACGGAAGCGCGAGGAGGACCGTGATCGGATCGATGAACGAATTGAACTGGGAACCGAGAACCATGTAGGCCACGACGATTCCGAGGAAGAACGCGACGATGAGGCTCGTGAACGATTCCTGAAAGGTCTGCGAAGTGCCGGTCGTGACGAACCGATAACCGTCCGGAAGGTTTCGCCGAGCGATCTGCTCGGATAGGACGAGCGCTTGGGACTGGTTTTCGCCGCTCTTCACGTTCGCGTAAATCGTGATCGCGCGCTGGCGATCCTTTCGGGTGATCTGCTGGAGGCTCGCGCTTTCCTTCACGTCGACGACGTCGTGAAGCGGGACGAGTTCGCCTCGATTGTTCCGGAGATAGAGGGAGTGGATCTTATCTTCGTAGGAACGCGTATCCTTCTCGTCGAGTTTCACCTGGATTCCGCTGCGGCGCCCGTTCTGGGTGTAATATCCGGCGAGGTATCCGCCGAGAACGGCGTTTACCGTCTGGCCGATTTGCTGGATGCTCACGCCGCGGTTCGCGGCTTTCGTGCGGTCGGGAACGATGCGAACCTCGGGCATGCCGACTTGGTAATCGGAGTCGACGTCGATGAGGGTTCCGGTCGCGCTCATTTCCGCCTTAATCTTCTCGCTGGCTCCGGCGAGCTTTTCCCAGTCGTTTCCTTGGATCGAAAACTCGATCGGGTAACCCTTCCCGGTGGAGAAACCGCGGGAGGCGAGATCCTGGGTGAACGTCTTCATCCCCTGGACGGCCTTCATCTTGTTTCGGAGATCGTCCATGATTTCGAACTGACCGCGCTTCCGATCGCCGCGCTTCTTGAGCGTGACGAAGGCCATTCCCGTATTCACGCCGCCGCCGCCGAACCCGCCCGCCGAGGCGAAGTAAGTATCGAGTTCGGGAGTCTGCTTGAGGATGACTTCGGCCTCTTTGACCTTCTCGTCAGTGTAGTCGAGGGACGAGCCGACCGGAGTCATGAAGCGAAGCATGAATCGGGACTGATCTTCGGGCGGGAGGAACTCCTTGTTCAGTTTCTTCGTGATGCCGAGCGAAGCCATGAAAAAGAGGATCGCGCCGATGACGACTTTCCAACGGTGCGCGAGCGCGAAGGCGAGCGCTCGCCGATAGGCGGCGAGGAAACGGTCCATGAACCCGTCGACGAAGCGGCTGAGCCGGGTTTCCTTACGGTGTTCGGCGCCGAAGGAGGCGGCCCGCATCGGTGTTAAGGTAATAGCCTCGACGAGCGAAAGGAGGACGGCGGCCGTCATGGTCACGCCGAACTGGAAGAAGAACTTACCGATGATCCCCTTCATGAAGGCGACCGGAAGGAAGATCGCGACGATGGAGACGGTCGCCGCGATGGCGGCGAAGAGGATTTCGTTCGTTCCGTCGAGCGCGCCCTGGCGGGCGGTTTTCCCCATCTCCTTATGGCGGGTGATGTTCTCGAGGACCATGATCGCGTCGTCGACGACGATCCCGATCGCGAGCGAAAGTGCGAGGAGGGTAAACGTGTTCAGCGTGAAGCCCGCGAAGTAGAGCGTGATGAACGTCCCGATGATCGAAGTCGGAATCGCGAGGAGGACGTTGACCGTGTTCGCCAGCGAACCGAGGAAGAAAAGGATCACGAGGGACGTCAGGATCGCGGAAATGACGAGGGTGAAATTCAGCTCGGCGACCGCTTCGCGGATGAAGACCGTCGAGTCGAACACGGGTTTGATCTCGACGCCGGGCGCGAGGTTCTTTCGGATCACGTCGAGTCGTTTCAAGACGCCGTCGGCGGCGGCGACCGCGTTCGCTCCCCGTTGCTTCCGAATTCCGAGACCGACGGCAGAAATCCCGTCGACGCGCGAGATCCGCCGGATGTCGTCGAGGCCGGGCTCGATCCGGGTCGCGTCGCCGATCTTGATCGGCAGGAAGTTCGGCGTTCCGCCGCGCGTGTTGATGCGGAGATTCTGGAAGTCCATCGCCGTCGTCGCTTCGCCGAGGGTTCGGAGGTTCAGCTCGCGATTGCCCGTATCGACGTAGCCGGATGGCGGCTCGGAATGCTCGGCGGTGATCGTGCCGAGGATATCCGCGACGGTGAGGGAATATTTCGCGAGCTTATCCGGCTCGATCCAAACGCGGATGTTGGGGTCGACGTAACCGCCGAGAAAGACGTCGCCGACGCCGGGAATCGTCGAGAACTGATCCTTCACGTTATCCCGGACGTAGACCATGAAGTCCCGCTTCGACATTTTCGTCGTAGTGACTCCGAGCCAAAGGATCGGCTGATCCTCCGGATTCGTCTTCGAGGCGGTCGGCGGGTCGACGTCGGCGGGAAGTTTCCGCTGGGCGGCCGCGATCTTCGCTTGCACGTCCTGAAGCGCGAGGTCGAGGTTCCGGGAGATATCGAATTCGAGCGTGATGTTCGCGGATCCCGTGGTCGAGGTCGAAGTGATCGATTTCACGCCTTCGACGGTCACGAGCTGACCTTCGAGCACGTCGACGACCGAGCTTTCCATGACTTCCGGCGCCGCGCCCGCGAGCGTCACGTTCACGGTGACGATCGGAAAGTCGACGTCCGGGAGCTGGCTGATTCCCATGCGCGAAAAACTGATCGCCCCGAAGATAATCAGAGAGGACATGAGCATCCACGCGAAAACCGGGTTTCGGATCGAGATCGACGGAAGGGAATTCCACATTGGCTAGGCTCTTTTCACTTAGCTCGCGCCGGCAAGCGGAATTCGACCGGCCCCGGCCTCGAGCCGGGCGCGCTCGAGAAAGTGCGAGTAGCGCGCTTGATCGTAGCTGCGCTTCGCGCCGGTCAGGGTTTGGAGGGAGTTCAGGAGGTCGAGATTCGTCACCAACCCGAACTTATAATCGCGCCGGATCTGATCGTAGGATTTCGTGGCGAGTTCGACGGCGTCGGCGAAGGACTTCAGCTCGGCTTCGGAGGCGACGAGAGTCTGGTGGAGCGTGCGGATCTGGTTCTCGGAATTCCGCTCGA
>JAYVXM010000470.1:0-4163 GCA_043785205.1 Bdellovibrionales bacterium | reverse complement strand
GCGTCGCCGGCTTTCCCCGGGCGATCGTCCCATTCGAGGGCGACGAGCGCGCCAACTTTCGAAGAGGTATCCCAGGCGAGGAGGCGTTTCATGCGGATCGGGCTAACGACCGCGCGGACGCTCGCCCAAACCCTCGGCAAACCGCTCGTCGGCGTCTCCTCGCTCGCCGCGCTCGCGCGTCCGGTCGGCCTCCACTTCGCCGAACGGAAGGAACGCGTGATCGTGATCGCGTCCAGCGACGCCGCAAAGGGCGAGCTCTTCGCGCTCGTCGGGGCCGCGCGATCGCTGAAAGACTGCGTGGCGCTCGCCGACGGGGATTTTCCGGGCCTCTGGAAACGAGGCGTGGAAGAAGAAGTGCTCGCGCCGGCCGAGATCGTGAAGCTGGTGAAGAAGAAACTTTCCGAGGGCGCCTCGCGCGAGAAGGCGCTCTACGTGCGGATCGGCGAGGGAAAGAATCGTTACGCCGACGCCTGGAAAGCCCTTCCGTCGTCGAAAGAAATCGAAACTCCGATTCCGTTCAGCGATCACGTTCAGGGACGCTACCTCGGCCAACTCTGCTTCGAGGGAATCCAGGCCGGCCTCGCGCGACCGCCGCTCGAAGTTCATCCGCGCTACCTCCGCGTCGCGGACGCCGAGAAGAAGTTGAAGTCGGGCGAATTGAAGCCCGCGCCGATGCATTCGCCGTTCAAGAAGAAGTCCGACGCTTGAACGCGCTCGGGCCGCTCTTCGCGTTTCTTTCGGCGGGGACTTGGGCCTACGGATCCGCGAACTATTCGAAGCTCACGCGGAAGTACCGCCCGTTCGACGTGAACTTCAGCCGCGCGCTCTTCGCGCTTCCCTGCTTCGTGCTCGCGGCGTTCGTCACGAGCGGCGGCCTCGCCGCGGGACTCGACGCGTATCGCGCGCTGGGGTGGGAAAATGCGGGGTGGCTCCTCGTCTCGGTCCTCGCGAGTTACGGGATCGGCGACGCGCTCTTTCTTTGGAGCACGGTCTCCCTCGGCGTTCCCGGCGCGATCGCGATCGCCTCGGGCTATCCGATCCTCTCCGCGCTCATCGGTCTCCTCTTCGAGGGGCAGCCGATGCACGGAACCCAGTGGATCGGCCTCGCGGTCGCGATCTTCGGAATCATCCTCGTCATCCTGAACGACCCGAAGGGCGTGCCGGTTTCCGGCGAAGAGGTCCGCGCCCATCCCCGGCTGAAGAAAAAATGGCTCGGCGTCACCCTCGCCGTCCTCACCGCGATCGCCTGGTCGATGAACAGCTACTCCGTGATGAAGGGCGGTCGGGGATTGAACCCGGCGGTTTCGAATTCCTTCCGGATGGCGATGGCGCTTCCGATCATCGCAACCCTTTCCTACCTCGCCACCATGTCCGGCATCACCCCGCTCGGACGGGCGGTCGTTCGGAGGTACGTCTGGGTTTTTTTCATCGAAACGTTCCTGGGTTCGTACTTCTTCATGTACGGGATGACGCATACTACGCTCGTCCTCGGAAGTACGCTCGGCGCGCTCGCGCCCGTCCTCTCGGTCCCCGTTTCCATCGCGCTGAAACTCGAACGATTTTCATGGGTTCGCACGGCCGCCGTCCTGACCGTAGTCGTCGGACTCTCCTTGCTTTTTCGCTGAAATTGCGAAAAACTTCGCCCTGAAGCCATGCGTAAAATCTACATCATCCCGAACTTGGTGACGACGGCGAACCTCTACTGCGGTTTCACCTCGATCACGTCGGCGATCCATCAAGATTTTCAAGCGGCCGCGTGGTTCATCATGGCCGCCGCCGTCTTCGACGCGCTCGACGGACGAGTCGCCCGGATGGCGAAGGCGACCTCGAAATTCGGCGTCGAGTACGACTCGCTTTCCGACCTCGTATCGTTCGGAATGGCGCCCGGACTTCTCCTCTACACCTGGGCGCTCGAACCCTACGGCCGGCTCGGAGCCCTCGCTTCCTTTCTCTACTGTTGCTGCGCGGCCCTTCGCCTCGCACGCTTCAACGTGAATACCGAGACCGTTTCGAAAGCCTTCTTCCAAGGCGTCGCCTCCCCGATCGCCGCCGGCTCGGTCGCGACTTTCGTCATCTTCAATCTCGCGACCGGCTTCCCCGCCGACGGCGGGTGGTTCGCCCGGGAAACGATCGCGCTCGTCCTCGCCCTCGCGCTCGGTTCGCTGATGGTCTCGAGTATCCCCTTCCCGTCCTTCAAGGAGCTCAACTGGCGTTCCCGATCGAGCTTCGGCTATCTCATGATCGCCGTCATGATCATGGTCCTCATCGCCGTTCGCCCGGAGATCACGCTCTTTCTCGTCTTCGCGGTCTACCTCGTCGCGAGTCTCATCTGGAACGCGTACCGGATTCTTTCCGGGAATCCGCTGATCCTGAAGCCCGCGAAAGAAGGCTCGCTCAAAGAATGAAGAAAACGGGACTCACCGTAGCGGTCGTCGGCGCCACCGGAGCGGTCGGGAAGGAAATGCTCGACGCGCTCGAGACTCGCCGATTCCCCTACGCCGAGCTCCGCCTCTTCGCCTCGCCTCGGTCGGTCGGTCACGCGCTCGAATGCGGCGGGAAAACCTGGAAATGCGAGAAGCTCGCGAAAGGCTGCTTCGCCGGCGTCGATTTCGCGTTCTTCGACGCCTCCGACGAGATTTCGAAGGAGTGGGTCGGCGAAGCGCGCACGGCCGGCGCCTGCGTGATCGATAACTCGAATACGTACCGTATGGATCCGGCGGTTTCGCTCGTCGTGCCCGAGATTAACGGCCATCTACTGAAGTCCGGTCCGGCCGCCGGCGCTCTCTTCGCGGGGCCGAACTGCACGACCGCCCAACTCGTCATGGCGCTCAAGCCCCTCCACGACGCCTTCGGCCTCCGGCGCGTGATCGTCTCGACCTACCAGAGCGTGAGCGGCGCCGGCGCGGCAGCGATCGCGGAGCTCCGTTCACAGACGGGCGACGTCCTCGCCGGCCGCGAAGCGAAGGCCGTGAAATTGAAGCATCCGATCGCGTTCAACTGCATCCCCCAAATCGGCGGGTTCCTCACCGGCGCCGACGAAGGCTCGACGAGCGAAGAGAAGAAAGTCATCCTCGAAACCCGTAAAATTCTCGGCCTTCCGAATCTCGCCGTCGCCTGCACCGCGATTCGCGTGCCGACGGTCGCCTGCCACGCCGAAAGCGTGAACGCGGAATTCGAACGCAAGCCCGACCTCGCGGAAGCGCGCCGGGTTCTCGAGAAATTTCCGGGGGTCGAACTCATGGACGATCCCGCGGGGTCGAAGTACCCGATGAATCTCCACGGCGCGGGTCACGACCCCGTCTACGTCGGCCGCGTCCGCGCCGATCCTTCCCATCCGAACGGCCTCCAGTTCTGGGTCGTCGCCGATAACCTTCGGAAAGGAGCGGCCCTCAATGCGATTCAAATCGCCGAAGCGCTTCTGGCTTAATCCCGTCCTCTACTCGCTCATCTTTTTCGTTTCGGCTTCGGCTCGCGCGCTCACCGTCGATCCCGTCGCGCCGAATATCGCCGCCCCCGACGCCGCCGGAAAACTTTCGGTTTACTACCTGAGTAATTTGTACACCGGAACCGTCGCCCCCGCCTTTCCGACCTTCAACTTTACCCTCTCCGCGACCACCGTCGTCCTGAATGTCGCCGGCGCCGACGTCGCTCCGGCCACCGGTGGATTTCTCTTCGCCTTCGCGGAAGACACGACCGGAAGTAGCTTTTACCCCGCGGTTTTAAAATCCTGCAATGGCGGCCTCCCCATTGCTCGCGCGGGGGATCCGGGGAACGCGAACGGCTGCAATTACGGCACGCTGGCGAATTTTCAAATCTCGATCAGCCTCGCCGATATTTGTACGAGCGCGAATCATGGCTCGATCCGGGGATGTAATAATAATGCGACGCCGGCGACCGCGACCGTTGATCAAGGCGATCCCCTCAATAGCGGATCGCCTTCCCGTTTGATCCCCGGATTCGCGATCCATTTCGTGATGTCCCCGAATACTTCGCCGCTTACTCCGACGATCACCACGCCCGGTACCCTCCTCCAGATTTTTCCGGAACGCCAGGGCCCCACCGTCGCCGCCGCCACCTTTCCCGCCGCACCCGGATTCTTTCCGGGAGACCAGTCGGTGGTCGTCAACGTGGCGGCCGCCATCGGCGCTCCCGGAAACCCCGCC
>JAYVXM010000469.1:0-4164 GCA_043785205.1 Bdellovibrionales bacterium | reverse complement strand
TGAACGTCACCTCGATTCTCCGAGCGGCGTTCGCGAATTTCCGCGCCGGCCACGTCGTCCAAGGTGGAAGCACGATCACTCAGCAGGTCGCGAAGTCTCTCCTTCTCACTCCTGAACGAAGCTTCGTGCGGAAGGCGAAAGAACTCATCCTCGCGAACCAAATCGAGCGGAACCTCACGAAACAGCAGATCCTCTACCTCTACTTGAACCAGATTTACCTCGGCCACGGATCCTACGGCGTCCAGGCCGCGGCGAAAGTCTATTTCGACAAGGATGTTTCAAACCTCGACATCGCCGAGTGCGCGATGATCGCCGGAATGCCCCAGGCGCCCGGAAAATTCTCGCCCCATCTGAATCCGAAGAAGGCGAAGGAACGCCAGACGTACGTGCTTCGGCGGATGCTCGAAAACCGGTATCTTAAACAGAGCGAATACGACGATTCGGTTAAAGAGAAACTGAAGGTCCACGGCGAATTCGACGTGAACGGGAAATTTAGCGCGTACTACATCGAAACCCTCCGCCGGCAGCTCGTTGAAAAGTACGGCGACCGCGCCCTCTACGAAGACGGGCTCCAGATCACCGTCGATACCGATGCGCTCCTCATGAAATCGGCCGGGAAGGCCGTTCGCGAAGGGCTGCGCGCGATCGATCGGCGGAACGGTTACCGCGCGCCGCTGAAGCGGCTGAAGAAAGACGAAGAGATCACGAAGTGGATCGCCGACGCGCGGATTAAACTCGTCATCGATGAACTCGGCTACGACGTCCTCCTGCCCGAGGGCGTGATCGACACGATCGAGGCGGTGAAGTTCGCCGGATTGAAGCAGGAGGGCGATCTCCTGAAGGTCGACGAGATTTATCAGGGGATCGTCACGGCGATCGATCCGAAGACGAAGATGACGACGGTGAACGTGGGCGCGGTTCGCACCGAACTTCCGCTTTCTGAGCTCACCTGGGCGAAGGCGGGACTTTCCCAGCCGGGTCAGCTCCTCACGCGCGGCGACGTGATCCAAGTTCGCGTGATCAAGCGTGACGGCGATCGAATCATCGTCGGACTCGACCAAGATACCGAGATTCAGGGCGCCCTTTTCTCGATGAACGCGATCACTGGCCAAGTCCTCGCGATTGAAGGTGGATTCAGCTACGCGAAATCGGAATTCAACCGCGCCCTCCAGGCCCAGCGCCAGATGGGCTCCTCGTTCAAGCCGATGATCTTCTCGGCCGCGCTCGAAAAAGGTTATACCCCGGCGACGATTATCGTCGACGCCCCGATCGTCTATAACGACGAGGACACCGGAAAATGGAAACCGGCGAACTTCGAGGAGAAGTTCTACGGCGACACGACTTTCCGCCAGGCGCTCATCAAATCACGGAACATTCCGACGATCAAAATCGTCCAGGACGTCGGCGTTCCGTACGTGACGGAGTTCGCGAAACGGCTCGGCATGCCGACGGTCCTTCCGAAGGACCTTTCGATCGCGCTCGGTTCGGGGACGATTTCGCTCGCCGAACTTACGCGCGCCTACGCGATTTTTCCGCGATTTGGCCGCAAAATCGAACCGATTTATTTCTCGCTCGTGAAGGATCGGGACGGAAAGCTCCTCGAGGAAAACAAGGTCCCGACGCTCAAGGGGATCGGCGATATCATGCGCGAAGTGAGCGCCGAAACCGTCGCGCCCACTTCGCCGCCGGTGGCGGTGAATCTCCCGAATTTACCGGAGTATCCGCTCCGTTCCGATCCGGATCAGGTCCTCGATCCGCGCGTCGCGTTCGTCGCGAGTCATCTGATGAAAGAGGTTGTGAGCTTTGGGACCGGCGCGGGCGCGAAGCAGCTCGGCCGCCCCGCCGCCGGAAAAACCGGAACGACGAACGACTATCAAGACGCCTGGTTTATGGGATTCACGCCGACGATCGTGACGGGAGCGTGGGTCGGGTACGATACGAACAAGCAAATTGGCAAAGGCGAGACCGGCGCCCGCGCCGCGCTGCCGATTTGGCTCGATTTCATGAAAGAGGCCGTCAAAAATCAGCCCGAATCGGATTTTGAAGTTCCGCCCGGAGTCGTTTTCGCTTCGATTCACCCCCAAACCGGGAAGCTCGCGCCTCCGAACGCGTCCTATGCGATCAAAGAAGCGTTTCTCGAGGGAACCGAACCGAAAGAGTCAGGATCTCTCCAAAATGGAAACGGTCAACCCGCGCGTTCTACCGGGGATTTTCTTAAAGAAGACATCGAATAACCCCGAAACGCTCTCTGATGGGAGCTTTCCGGAAGTTATCGCCTTCATTCGTTTCTTCGCTTGTTTTGCACGCGGCGTTTTTCCTGTTTTGGGCCTACACGGCCACCCAGTCGCGGCTTCTGAATCCGACCCACGAACCTAAATTTATCCTCGTCGAAGTCGACCCGCTTCCGAAGACCCGTGCGGCCGATTCGCTGAAGAACCAAGTCGTCCAAACCGAGGCGGCGAAGAAGATGAAGGAAGCCGCGCCCGACGCCTTTCTCGGAGAGCGGACTCAGGTCGTCGACAAGCAGACCGTCTCAATGCCGAAGACCGGCAGCGCCGCAAAGGTCGCGCGCGCGGCGCCTCCGAAAACGAAGGAAGCCGAGAAGGCCACCGAGGCTTCCGAAAAGACCGAGCCGAAAACACCGCTCATCACCGCCACCGGCGCGCTCGCGAAATTCGGAATCGCGATCAGCGCGGGAAAACAAGATTCTCCGAAGCCCGTTGCCGCGCCGGATCCGGCTCAGCAAGGTTCGCTTACGGCTCAGGCCCTCGGCGAATACGTGAAGGGTTTCAAGGAGGGCGAGCAGACGATGCTGAACACCCGGGAGTTCGTGTTCTACGGGTACTTTCAGCGGATTCGCGAGCGGCTCGACCGCGCTTGGGAAAAATCGCTCCGCGATCATCTCACTAAATATTTTTATCGGGGCCGCCAGCTCGCGAGCGAGACCGACTACATGACCCAGCTCCTTGTCTCCCTCGATAAAGAGGGGCGGATCACTAAAGTTCAAGTGATCGGAAACTCCGGCACGACGGACCTCGACGAAGCGGCCACGAAAGCATTCAATGACGCGGGCCCTTTTCCGAACCCGCCGTCGGGTCTGGTCGACAACCGCGGTCAGGTGCTCGTCCGCTGGGATTTCGTCCTGAAAACCTGAGCCCAGGTTTAGGTCGAAAGCTTCAGCCGTTCGACTCCTTCGGCGACGAGGTAATCGGTCCAGAGCCGATCCATGCGGCGAAACGTGCGGATGAGTTCACGCGCCGCTTCAATTTCCGATATACCTTGTTCGCCCGCGAGGAGCTGAATCGATTGGAGAACGGCGCCGAAGCCCGGGGACTCCATGAGCGCGTGGATCTCGTTCGCGGAGTCGGGTTTTGCCTCCGAATGGGACGAGACGAGGGCCGTATTGAAAATCTGATTCAAACGGCTACGCTGCGCTGAATCGTCCATTTCAAATTTTGTTTCGTAGGCTTCGCGAGCGCCGGGAGCGGTTCCTGGCTGCGGGTTGGAGTGCGGGTTCCACATCTAAAATCGATTATCCTGTCGTACTGCTGTTTCAACTTCTACGGACGGTCGGAACGAACGACAACTTATAGCCATTTCTTTTTTTTTCTCAAGGGCTCGTCCAAGAAAATTTGGTCAAGAATGAAATCACTTAGTGGAACAATAATTCGCGAGTGGTTAGACTCTAAAACCAAGGGGTTTTTCCATGCGCAACACTGATTCACACCCATCGGTCGAAAATTTCGAATCCCGGCACATCGGATTAAATTCCGAGCACACGACGGAATTATTGAAAGCCGTCGGCGTGAATTCGATCGACGCGTTGATCGAAAAAACCATCCCGGCCGGCATTCGAATGAAGCGTGAACTCGAGTTAGCAAAACCGCTCTCCGAAGCGGAGGCGATCGCGTCGATTCGCAAACTCGCGAATCAGAATCGTGTGTACCGTTCCTTCATCGGAATGGGTTACGTGGACACGCGCGTGCCGGCCGTGATTTTACGCGGTATTTTAGAAAATCCGGGTTGGTACACCCAGTATACGCCGTATCAGGCTGAGATCGCGCAGGGGCGACTTGAAGCGCTCTTGAACTTCCAGACGATGGTGATGGATTTTACGGGCTTCGAAATCGCGAACGCGTCCCTGCTTGACGAGGGCACGGCGGC
>JAYVXM010000468.1:0-4187 GCA_043785205.1 Bdellovibrionales bacterium | reverse complement strand
GCGGCACGACCCCCTGAGCGTTCCGTTCCATAACTGTCCGACCCACGGCGAGAACGTCGAGATTTCCGTCGACGCGATCATCGGCGGCGTGAAGAACGCCGGCAAGGGTTGGAAGATGCTGATGGAAAGTCTCGCGGCCGGCCGCGGAATTTCTTTCCCCGCCCAGTCGGTGGGGAACGGTCAGCTCGTGGGTCGTGCGGTGAGCGCGCACGCACTCATACGGCAGCAGTTCGGGCTGTCGATCGGCCGCTTCGAGGGCGTGCAGGACGCGCTTTCGAAAGTCGCGGGTTATTCCTACATTCTCGACGCCCTCCGGCTTTACACGCTTTCGGCGCTCGATCAGGGAATCAAACCGGCGGTCGTCACCGCGATTTCGAAATACCATTCGACGGAAATGGCGCGACTGATCGCGAACCACGGGATGGACATCATGGGCGGCGCGGGGATTTCCCTCGGGCCTCGGAATCTCATCGGTCACTCCTACATCGTGGCGCCGGTCGCGATCACCGTCGAGGGCGCGAATATCCTCACCCGGACCCTCATGATCTTCGGTCAGGGCGCGCTTCGCGCCCATCCGTACGCGTTTTCCGAAGTGAAGGCGCTCGAAGCGGGGGACGTGAAGGCGTTCGATGTCGCCTTCTGGGGTCACATCGGGCATGTCGTGCGGAACGGGTTCCGTTCGGTCGTCCTTTCGCTCACCCGCGGCTGGCTCACGCCCTACGCGTTCGGGAAGGGATCGACCGCGATCTATTACCGCAAGCTCGCCTGGATCTCCGCCTCGTTCGCCATCATGGCGGACATCGCGATGGGGTCGCTCGGTGGAAAGCTCAAGGCGAAAGAATCGATCACCGGGCGATTCGCGGACATCCTTTCGTACATGTACATCGGCGTCGCGATCTTGAAACGTTTCGAAGAGGATGGAGCGAAGAAGGAAGATCTCCCGATCGTCCACTTCTCGATGGCGTTCCTCGTCGGCCGGATGCAACGCGGTTTCGACGGAATTTACGGAAACCTGAAGGTTCCGGGCCTCTCCTGGTTCTTCGGCGGGATCATCCGGTCCTGGTCTTCGTTCAACTCGCTCGGCGGGGACGTCTCCGATCGGCACGTGCATAAGATCGCCGACCTCGTGCTCGACGACGTTCGCGTGCGCGAGCTTCTCACGGGCGGCGTGTACAAGCCGACGAAAGACGGCGAGCAGCTCAAGCGTCTCGACGACGCGGTCGATCTTTTCCGGAAGGTCGAGAACGTCGAGAAGAAGCTTCGACGCGCGCGCAAGGAGAAGAAGATCTCGAAGAAACCGCGTATGGAGATGATCGCCGACGCCCTGACGGCGGGCGTGATCACTCCGGAAGAGCGGGCCCAACTCGAGCGGTGGGAAGTCGTGCGGATCGACGCGATCCAGGTCGATTCGTTTACGGACGCGGAATACCACCGGGGATAGACGGGGCGAAAGATGGCCAAGCATCTCGCACCGGAACTTCGCCAGATCGTGAAGGAGTCGGTTCGGCTTCTTGGCGAAGTCGTTCGGGCGGAACTCGGAGATACCGCCTACCGTCGGATCGAAGGTACGCGAAGACAGATGACGAAACTTCGCGGAGCTTCCTTCGAGAGGACGTCGCGCGCTTTGCGGAAGACCTCGGCGATGCTCGGCGGGTTGACCGCAGAGGAGCGGCGCGGATTCGCGCGGGCGTACACGCTCATGCTCGAGCTGATGAACGCCTGCGAGAACGCGTACCGGAGCCGGCGGGAAACGGCCGCGGCGCCGCCGACCCCGGGCGGAGCGGAGTCGATCATCTACGTCTTGACCGCGCATCCGACGGAGGCGCGCGCGCCGGCGAACATCGAAGCCTTCCATGAAATCCAAAAAATTCTGACCGTCGCGATTCGCCGGCCGGACGCGCACCTCGCGGGCGGCGAGGTCGCTTCGCTTCTCCATTGGATCGAAGTAGCTTGGAAATCGCCGGTCGTTCGATCGCGGAAACCGCGCGTGAAGGACGAGGCGGAGCACATCTACTCGACTTTATTGCGGGAGGAGACGCTTTCGACGCTCCTGCGATTTTCGCGCGAGGAGGTTTCGGTCTTCGTCCGAAGCTGGGTCGGCGGGGATAAGGACGGGCATCCCGGCGTCGACGAGGGGACGTTCGTCGAGAGTCTCCAGCTTTCGCGGACCTTGCTGCTGAAGTTTATCCGATCCCGGCTCGCGGAGGTCGAGGCGACGGCGCTCGATCTCGAGGACCGGGCGCTCGTCGCGGCGGTGCGCGGGCTAGCCGCCACGCTGCGGCCACTACGGCGGGTCGGTCACGGCGATTTACGACGGGTCGAACGGGTGCGTGACGCGCTCCGGACGCTCGTGGCCGCGTATACGGCGAAAATTCACGTCCTCCATCCGGCGCTCGCCGATTTGCGTTCGCTCGCGCGGACGTTTCCGGGATTCGTCGTGCCGCTCGAATTCCGCGAGTCGTCCGACGTGCTCATGGCGCCCGCGAAGCGGGGAGCGATCACGCGGATGCTCGCCAAGCTCGGAATGCTTTCGCGCGGGGGCGATCCGCGGTGGTACGTGCGCGGGATGGTGATCAGCATGGCCGAGGACATCGCGCATGTGCGGATGGCCGCGACGCTCGTCCGCCGGGCGCTCGGCGCGGTGCGGATTCCGATCGTGCCGCTTTTCGAGCAAGCGGGGGCGATGCGGAAGTCGCCGTCGATCGTGCGCGAGATGATCCGAGATCCGCGACTGCGGACGGCGCGCGAAAAGTACTGGGGCGGATTCCTCGAAGTGATGGTGGGATATTCGGACAGCTCGAAGGAAAGCGGCGTGCTCGCAAGCCGGCTCCTGATTTCGAAGACGATGCACGACCTCGACGCCCTTTGCCGGCGTGAGCGTGTGACGCCGCTCTTCTTCCAGGGTTCGGGCGGAAGCACCGATCGCGGCGGCGGAAGCGTTCGTGATCAGACGGCTTGGTGGCCGGCCGGCGCGATTCGCCACTATAAAGTCACGATTCAGGGGGAAGTCGTCGAGCGGTCGCTCGCAAGTCCGGAGATCACGCGCGGGCAGCTTCGCCGGATCGCCGCGGTTCGCGCGGGACCTGGACACGGAAAGTCGTCGCCCTCGCTCGTCGCCTTCGGGGCGCGGGTCGCGGAAATCTATAGCGCGAAAATCCACGATCCGCGGTTTCTTGAACTCGTGGAGAAGGGGACGCCGTACCGGTTTCTCGACGTGTTGAAAATCGGTTCGCGACCCGCGAAACGCTCGAAGCAGCTCGCGGTCGCGGGTTTGCGGGCGATTCCGTGGATCCTCTGCTGGACCCAGACGCGAGTGCTCTTCCCGACGTGGTGGGGGATCGGGACCGCGTGGCGGGAGCTCGCGCCGGCCGCTCGCCGGCGGCTCGTGAAGAGTTACGCGACCGATCCCCTCTTTTCGACTTACGTGCATGCGCTCGGATTCACGCTCGAGAAAATCGAGCTCGCGGTTTGGCGGGCGTACCTCGAAGCGAGTGATCTGACCCCCGTCGAGCGCGCGGCGGCGCTGACGAGTTTCACCGCGGAGTTCGAGTCCGCCCAGGCGTTCGCGCGGGCGATGCTTGGAAGTCGTGACGTGCTCGCCTGGCGCCCCTGGCTTCGGGAGAGCGTCCACCTCCGTGCGCCGATGATTCATCCGCTGAACTTGCTCCAGATTCAGGCGCTCCGGACGAAGGACTTCGACCTGCTTCGCCTTACGGTCACCGGGATCGCGAGCGGGATGATGACGACGGGCTGATCGCCGGGTCTGACGCGACTCTCCTGCGGACCCTCGGAAGTGAAGTTCGAAAGGGCGGGTCGGATCATGCGTTTCGGGGCCTGGGCCAGGTTGTTATACGTGCGACGCGTTAAGTAGCCGTTCTGGAAGCGCTAATTTTCGCCTATGTTCGATTTCGGGATTTCGCGTCCCGGATGCGGGTAGATTTCAAAACCCATCTTCGCTAAAGCAATGCGATGATTCGAATCACCGCCGGAGAGTGGAAGGGCCGCGCGCTCGCGACGCCGCCGAGCCTCTCGACCCGACCGACCCAGGCCCGCCTCCGCCAAGCGCTCTTTAACTCGATCCAGTTTTCGATCGCGGATGCGAAGGTTCTCGACCTCTTTGCCGGCTCGGGCGCGCTGGCCTTCGAAGCGCTCTCCCGCGGCGCTGCGGAAGCGACGCTCGTCGAAAA
>JAYVXM010000467.1:0-4198 GCA_043785205.1 Bdellovibrionales bacterium | reverse complement strand
CCGCGAGCGCGGAGGCGCCGTAGGTTTGCACGAAGAGGCCCGGGGCCGAACGAAGTTCGTTCGCGAACCGGACGGGATTGAAGGTGATGTGGGGGAGCCCGAAAACGTCCTCGCCGGTCCGGACCAGGATCGGAATCGCGGCCAGCTGGAGCGGCGTCGCGAGGTAGTTCGCGACCTGGAGGACGACGTGGTTCAGGCGAAACACGATTCCCGCGAGCGCGCAGAGCGGGGTGGTCGCGCCGAGAATCGGAAAGATCGAAACCGTCGTGCCGACGGCGAGACTCCACGCGAGGCGCTCGGGCGACGTTCCCTGTTTCAGCTGGCCAAGGAGGGGATCCCAGAATTTTCGGTAAAAGAATCCCCGTTCGGTCATACCGTTTTCTTTAGCAGGAGCGCCTCGAATCCGCCACCCGGCGGAAGCCGGCGGAGTTCGCGGAGGAGGAAAACCGCCATCGCGATGTTTCCGAAGAAAAGGATCCCCCCGAGCCAGAGCCCGCGAGCGAGCGGCGAACGTTCCTTGTAGTAAACCCACGCGTAAAAGGTGAGGAACCCGAAGTACGCGTCGAAGAGCGTCGCGACGCCCCAGCGCTCGGCGAGCATCAGCCGAAACCCTTCCGAAAGCGGTTTTTCGACCGAAGCCCAGCTCGTGACCGCGATCATCGCGACGAGGACGAGCGGCGGGAAGAACCGGAACGCGCGAACGGGAGTCGGAACGGGTTTCATTTAGGTTCCCTCCGTCGGCTTGATCCCCCGGGTGAGGCCCTTTTGGAGGTCCCGCGTCGGCGGGTTCGGTCCGAAGAAAATGGTCAGGAGGGCGCGCTGGAAAGCCGCGCCCGGGATTTCGCCGCGCTTCTCGTCGCCAATCGAAAACGTGGTTTTCCCGTCTTGGAAGTCAAAGCGCTGGACGTCGCCGTCCTTGATGGCGCGTTGGAAGGAGACGAGCGCCGCGATTTCCGGAGCGAGCTCGCCTTCCTTGATGCCGGCGCTTTCGCGGAACTGGTATCTCCACGCATCGCACGTTTCCCGAAGGTCGAAGTCGCGAACGTACCGGATTTCGAGCCGCTTCGGGTTCGGCGCCGCGAGCGCGTCGGGAAGCGAGGCGATCGAGCGATCGGCGTAAAAGGCGGCGTGGTAGACCTTGATCGCGAAGAGGGTCGCCGTTCGCGTGCCGACGCCGTTCAGGGAGAGCTCCTTGCCGACGATCTTCACGCGTTCCGGAAAGGAGTCCGCCTTCGGGGCTGCGCGGGCGGTGACGACGGCGGTGATCCCGAGCGCGAGGCCGGCGAGATAGGATAATCCGGGTCTCATGACGGATCCCCTTCTTCGACGAGCGGTTTACGGAATCGGTAATGGGAGACTCCCCATTCGTTCCCCCCGTCGAATCCGAAAAGTTCGGCGCACGCCATGAAGAAAATACGCCAGCGGTTGAACCAGCGTTCCGCGTCGTCGCCGTAAGTTTTCCGAAAGATCCCGAGGATTTCGTCCCGGTGGTCGTCCTGATTCCGCAGCCAAGCTTCGGCGGTTCGGGAATAGTGCCGGCCGTTCCAGGCCCACTGGGCCTCGATCCGGAGGCCGTCCTGGAAGAAAAGGAGGAGGTCGTGGGAAGGCATCTGGCCGCCAGTGAAGAAATAGCGCCCCATCCAGTTTCCTTCCCCTTCGGACTCGAAAGGATAGGCGAATTCGCGGTGGGTGAAGATGTGGACGAAGAGCTTCCCGCCGGGCTTAAGCACCCGGGCCACCTCGCCGAGGAGGCGGGCGTAGTTCTTCATATGCTCGAACATTTCGACCGAGACGACTCGATCGAACCGGTCGGGCGGAAGCGGAAGACCTTCGGCGACGTTCTGGGTAATCACCTCGACGCCGGTGAGGCCTTCGCGGCGAGCGCGTCCGAGGATGAACTCGCGCTGACTTCGGGAATTCGAGACGGCGGTGATCCGCGCATTCGGGAAGGCGCGCGCCATCGCGAGCGTCAGCGAACCCCAGCCGCACCCGAGCTCGAGGATCGCCATCCCATCGGTGAGTTCCGCGCGCGCGATCGTGTCGACGAGCGCGCGGTCCTCGGCTTCGTCGAGGGTCGAAGATTCCGTCGGAAAGTAGGCGCTCGAATATTTCAGGTTCTTCCCGAGGGCCCGGAGGTAGAATTCGGCGGGGACCTCGTAGTGCTGTTCGTTCGCCTCCCGAGTCGCGACCGCGACCGGCGACCGGCGAAGCTCTTCGACGTAGGCCTGGAGGCGGGCGCGCTCGGCGTCGAGGTTCGGACCGCGAAGCGCGCCGAGGCGGTCCCGGCAAAGGCGCCGGATACCGGCGCGGAGGACGGCGTCCGGAACGAGACCGCGTTCCGCGAGGTCAATGAAGGACCCCGTCAACGAGTCGAGGAGGGTCGGCGTCTTATGGAGAATCGTGCTCATACCTTTTCCCCGACTTTCGCCGCGCGGCAGCGCGGTTTCGTGAAGATGAATTGGCCGACGCCGATCTGGCGCTCGAGAAACCCGCCCTCGCAGTAGGCGAAGTAATAGCGCCAGAGGCGGTAGAGGTGCTCGGGATATCCGCGCCGCCCGATCTGATCGCGATTCTTCGCGAGATTCGCGGCCCACTCCCGGAGGGTGCGCGCGTAGTCCTCGCCGAAGTCCTCCTGATGGGAGAGCTTGAAGTCGGTATGGTCGAGGACCGATTCCATGATTCGCGCGACCGACGGGATCGCCGCGCCCGGGAAGATGTGGGTCTGGATGAAGTCGACACTTTTCGCGGCCTGTTCGAAGTACTGGTCCTGGATGAGGATCGACTGGAGCGCCATCACTCCGTCGGGCTTGAGGAGGCTCGCGCATTTCGCGAAGTAGGCGTCGAGATACTGGACGCCGACCGCTTCGATCATTTCGATCGACACCAGGCGATCGTACTCCCCTTCGAGCGTGCGGTAGTCCTGATAGAGAAGCGTGATCCGATCCTCCAGGCCCTCTTCGCGGACGCGGGTCCGGGCGTGTTTCAGTTGGGCTTCGGAAATGGTGGTCGTGGTCACGCGACATCCGTAATTCTTCGCGGCGTGGATCGCGAACCCGCCCCAGCCCGTCCCGATCTCGAGGAGGTGGTGTTCCGAACGAAGGCCGAGTTTTCGGCAGAGCCGGTCGTTCTTCTCGTGCTGAGCCTCGACGAGCGTCGTCTCCGGAGACGCGAAATAGCCGGCGCTGTACATCCAAGTCTCGTCGAGAAAGAGGGAAAAGAAATCGTTCCCAAGATCGTAGTGGGCCTGGATGTTCACCCGCGCCTGGGTTTCGTCGTTCGCGCGGAGCCGATGGAGGAAGCGCTGGAGCGGTTGGAAGACGGCGCCGAGTCCGCCGTCGAGGGAGTTTAGGAGCTCGCGGTTCAGCACGAAGAGTCGGGTGAGCGCGACGAGATCGGCGCACTCCCAGTCGGCGTCGACGTAGCTCTCCCCGGTGCCGACGCTGCCGCCGAGGGCGATCCGGGAGTACGCTCGCGGTCGACGGATTTCGACGCGGGCGCGGAGCGGTTCGGAGTCCTCGCGATTCCCGAAGACGTGGGCTTCGCCGTTCGGCTCGACGAGCTCAAGGCGCCCCTCGCGAAGCAAGGAGAGTTTCGTGAGGAGCTTTCCGCGACAAAACGAGTCAAGGGCGCGGGACGGGATGAACCGGGTCGGCCGAGCGATAGCGAGTACGTTTCTCATGGCGATTCTCCTTTTGCGAGCGAACGGATAGCGACGGGTTTTCCGCGGGGATGGGCCTCGCCCCGGGATTTCGGATGGTCGACGAACGGGATTCGGCGGAGCCAGATCACGAGCGCGTGAAGGTAGATGAGGACGAGGGTCGTCGCCGTCATGAACGGCTGGCGAAGGAGCGCCGTCGCGACGGCGACCGGGGTCCAGGCCCGGCGCTTCAGGGTCAGCGTCGCGTCGAAGGTCGGCTTCCCGCCGTCACCCGGCGCGAGGTTCTCCATATGGACGCTGAGGTATTCGCGCGGCCGCGAGAAGTTCCAGCGATAACGAAAATCCATGCCGAGGAACGGCGAAACGTGAAAGCGCTTCTCGAACTCGAAGGCGAGCGAATCGTCGGCGCGAAGCACGTAGGTATGGCGCTCGCCCCAGGGCGTGTTCGTGATCTCGGCGACGATGTCCGTCACCCGTTCGCCGGCGGCGTCGAAGCAGTAATAGAAAGTGACCGGATTGAAGGTATAGCCGAAGTAAGCG
>JAYVXM010000466.1:0-4202 GCA_043785205.1 Bdellovibrionales bacterium | reverse complement strand
TTTGAAGCCGAATCGACTTATTTCGACTTCGACGCCGACTTCCGCGCGGCTTTCGCGGCATTACGTGCTTCCACGTATTGCGCGACGTTCGCGAGGGTCACCGTGTGGGTGCGGACTTGGGTGCCGTCGGCCGAGGTCGTGGTAGCGACCGGGTCGATTTGATAGGCGCACGAATAACGGCGCATATTGCGGCGGGAGCGGCTGATTTTTTTCTTAGGAACTGCCATTTGATTTTCTCCCTTACCAAGAAGCTTTCGTCACACCCGGAATCATTCCGGTCAGCGCGAGCTCCCGGAATTTGATCCGGCAAAGGCCGAACTTCCGGAGGTAAGCGCGAGGACGGCCCGTCAGGGCGCAGCGGTTACGGTACTGGACCTTCGAGGAACCCTTCGGAAGCTTTTGGAGCTTCTTCTGGGCGGCCGAGCGGTCTTCTTCCGAAGCCGTGGCGCTGTAGGCGGTGGCCTTCAGCTCGGCGCGAACCTTGCGGTATCGCTCGCCCAGTTCCTTCTTCTTATTATTCATGTTCACTTTAGAAGTGGTTGCCATTGTATAGATTCCTCGCCTTATTTCTTCGCGTAGCGGCGGTTGAACTTCTCGATCCGACCCGCGGTATCCATGATCCGCTCTTGGCCGGTGAAGAAGGGGTGAGACTTCGAGGAAATTTCGATCTTGATGACCGGGTATTCCTTGCCTTCGAATTCGATCTTGTCTTTCGGAGCGCTCGTCGAACGGGTCAGGAAAGTCCAGCCGCTCGACATGTCCTTGATAACGACTTCTTTATATTCAGGATGAATCGCTTGTTTCATGATCTCATCCTTTCTTAGCGGAGGCTCGTGTGACGATCGGAGATCGGCAGGAGAGCGAGTTGGCGGGCGCGTTTGATTTCGCCCTGAAGGACGCGTTGTTGTTTCCGGTTCAAGCGATTCACGCGCGAAGGAACGATCCGTCCGCCTTCGGAAACGAAGGGCTTGAGGGTCTCGATGTCTTTGTAGTCCATGATCAAGTCGATCGCCGGACGTTCACGCCGGCGCCAGGAGCCGCCGCCCTTGTCGTCGCGATCTCCGCCGCGATCCCCGCGGTCGCCGCGATCTCCACGATCTCCACGATCGCCTCCGCCGCTTCGTCCGCCGCGTTCACCGCGGTCGCTATAATCAGCGCGAGGGGCGCCGCCGGCCTTCTTCGGGCTGGTATCGTCTTTCGTAGTTAGTTTATTACCGATCTTTTCCATGTGTTCTAATCCTTACTTCTTCAGCGCTATTTCTTAAGCGACTTGATGAGCTGCTTTTTGATGTGCAGTAGCTTCTGAGACATTCCGTCGTCCTTCGCGAGAAGGAGCGCGCGGGAGATGCCGCCTTGCTTGTCGATCGTTTTGATCGCGTGCGTGCAGAAGCGAGCCGTGAAGGTTTGGCCGAGTTCAGGAACCGTATATTTCTTACGCTTCAAGTTCGGGAGCCAACGCGTGCGGGTTTTGATGTTCGAGTGGGAGACGAGGTTTCCCGTCGTCGGCCCTTTTCCGGTCATTTCGCAGTGTCTAGACATTTGGGGTGCTCCTTACGCGCAGTTAAGCTTTAGACGACGGCTTGGATTCTTTGATCTCCGTGCCGCTGTTCTTCGCGATGCGGACGAAACTTCCGTCCTTCGTCGCCTTTTTTCCGATGCGCGTAGGCTTACCGGATTTCGGATCGACGAGCATCACGTTGGACGCGTGGATCGGAAGTTGTTTCGTGATGATTCCGGCTTGCGGATTCGTTTGGGAAGCCTTCGCATGCTTCTTCATCACGTTGACGCCTTCGACGATGACCTTATTGTCCTTCAAAACCACTTGCGTGATTTGGCCCTGCTTACCCTTGTCTTTACCGGCGATCACGATGACCAGATCGCCTTTCTTCAACTTCATCTTCTTCATAAGTACTCACTTTGGGTCGGTTTTCGCGGGCTCTTCACGCGAGGTGAAAGCCCACTCTATTTCCGAGCCGCTCTACCAAAGCTATCCAGCGCCTAGAGGCCCGGTACACAAAGGTATTCATACGGGTTAGAAACGAGCCTTAGCTAATAACGCAAAGCTTAGAAAAGCCCAAGGGCAAATCGGAGCGGAACGGGGCGGGTCCGTGGATTACTCGACGCGTTATTTTTGAGGTAAGTTCGGGACCGGTCCATGCGCTAGTGGAGGGGTTCCGATATCCTTGATTTCGATCCCCCGCGGGTCGACGGGGACATCGATCGTAAAGGTCGTTCCTTTTTCCAGGGTGCTTTCGACGCCGATGCTGCCGGCGTGGCACTCGGAAACCTGCCGGCAGTAGGCGAGGCCGAGGCCCCAACCGGCGCTCTCCGCTACCTTACCGGTCGTCGAACGTTGGAACCTTTCGAAGAGAAGTTCCCGCTCCTGGACGGGGATCGGTTCCCCTTCATTATGGACCGAAACGAATACTCGTCCGTGAGTCGAATGGATCTTCACCCCGATCGGACCGTCCTCCCGGCCGTACTTCACAGCGTTCGAGATCAGATTTTCGATCACGCGCCGGAACGCTTTCGCGTCCCAGAAGCCGACCACCTTTTCTCCGCTCAGTTCGACCAGTTTTCGGACGTCGTCCGAGAGGTCTTCCACCGCCGACGCGGCGATCGCCATCATTTCCGCTTGGGCAAAGTTCGCGGTTTTATTCGTCTTCACGAAATCGAGGTGCTTCTGGTCAAGGATCTTCTGGATGAGCTGATTCGTATAGTCGATGTTTTTGATCGCCCGTGCGCCGTGGCGTTCGATATCTGCGGACAGCGATCCGGCGGGCGCCTTCGAAACCCGGCGTAGGATTAAATCGACCGACATTTTCGCGGAGGTGAGTGGAGTCCGCAGGTCGTGCGTTAGATGCGTGATCAAGGTTTCTCGAATCTCGGTATAGACGAGGTAATACGCCATCATCGCCTGTTGGACGGCGTCGTCGAAGACCGTTTGAATCTTCGAGCGAAGGGCCCGATCGAGGAGACCTTCATCCTCCAGCAGATCGAGGATGACGTCCCGGAGTAGGAGGTATTCCTGAATCACCTGATCGGGGCTGTAGTCCGTGATCCGGGCGCGTTCCCCACCGTGTTCCTGGGCGATATTATTCGAGCCGGCCACGACCTCCGTTCCATATTTCCCGTCGAGCGCCTCCGCGAGGTGGGTGAGAAAGGCCGGAATCGTGTTCACGATGATCGGGAGATCCAGCGGTCTTGCGGACTTGACGTGTGTTTTCACCCCGACGAGCCAGCGGTCAAGAATCACGCTCTGGCGCTCGCTGATGAAGCGGGCGCCCGGATTGGTCAATGGCGCGTTGTTCGGCGTTTTCACGGCGTTCTCCGGGGATGGGGACTAGTGGGCTCTTTCATCGCCCGGAGGGTGGAATTCGTCAAGTTTGGAGGGGGAGAGTGGAGGGGAGAATCGGGCATTCCGGCGGGCGGGCACGCCGGCAATCGGGAACGGGCATCGGTTTCGGATCCGAATCCGTAACCGTCCCCGAATCGGAAATCCGAAACGGAAACGGCTACGGAGTAGGTTTTACTTCGGGTTTACTAGCCGGTAAAGGCACCCGCCGAGTCGATCGACGAGGTCGGCCAGTTCGGTCCGGTTCAGGATTCCGAGGAGGGCTTCCGTCTCTCGGCAGGAGCCAAGCGCGATTCCGTAGAAACGCCGTTTTTCCTTCCAGCTCGGTTTTCCGGAGCCTTCCGCTAAGTTCAGGCAAACGCTTAAGGACGCCCGGTTCAGTTGGTCCTTTAGGTGGTGGGGGGCACTTACGTTTTCGCACTTTCGGTAGAGTTCTAGGGACAGCTGGTAGGCTTCGAATTTAGTTAGCATCGGATTCATCCTTTTCTTGGTTTTAGGTTTTTAAAATTTCAAAGGGCTTACCTGGGTGGCCCCTTTGAAATTTTAAAAACCTAAAACCAAACTGGAGAACGACCGATGCTGACGAACTTCCGAACCTACCAGCTGTCCCTAAAACTCTACCGAGAAGTAAAACGGGTGAAGCTGCCCTACCACTTGAAGGACCAACTCCTTCGCGCCGCGAGCAGCGTTTGCCTGAACTTAGCGGAAGGGTCCGCGAAGCCGACGGTGAAAGACCGCGCGAAATTCTACGCAATCGCCCTCGGTTCCTGCCGAGAGGTTCAGGCCGTCATCACGATGGAAAGCGAAACCCTAGGATCCCTGGTCGAGGCCGCCGACCGCCTGGGCG
>JAYVXM010000465.1:0-4218 GCA_043785205.1 Bdellovibrionales bacterium | reverse complement strand
GTTCCCGCCATTCGCGAAGGCGAGTCCGCCGCCGATGAGGAAGACGAAGAGGGCGGTCACGCCGTCGAACCATTCGGTTTGATGAGGCCGATGACGATCTGGACGATCGTTTCGACGGTGATGAATCCCCGGAGGTTCCGAACCGGAATCACGCCGGACTTCGGCAAGCGCGGGAGGAGCGGCGCGAGGCGGACGAGCGCGGCCGGTGTAAGGTTCCCCTCCTGGATCGCCTCCTCTTTCGAGAGTCCGACTTTCTGGAGAAGGTCGAATTGCTCCTTCCCGAAGGAAACTTTGAAAACGCGTTCGAGGGCGAACATGATGTCGAGAAAGTCGAGGGAGTCCGCGCCGAGGTCGTCGATGAGGCTCGAATCCGCCCGAACGCCTTCGCTCGGAATCGCGAGACTTTCCGCGACGCACTGGATGACCTTCGCCGTCACTTCTTCTTTCTGCATCTTTTTTCTCCCCCGAATAGCCTACGGCGCTCCGGCCGTTCCCTAAAGCGAATAGTGTAGCGCGGCCCGGCGTCAGGCCTCCCCGATCACGATGCACGCGTTTTGACCGCCGAAGCCGAAGGAATTCTTGAGGATATAGCTTCCGGAATGGGCGATCGGCTCGCCGATAACGTGCCGAAGGTCGCAATCCTCGGCCGGCACGCTCAGGTTTACGGTCGCGTGGATCCTCCCTTGTCGAAGGCATTGGACCGCCGCGATCGTCTCGACTGCTCCCCCCGCCGAGATGAGGTGACCAATCATCGACTTCGTCGAAAAAACCGGAACGTTCCTCCAGGCGTCGCCCAGTAGCTTCCGGATCGCCGCGCTTTCCGCCGGATCGTTTTTCGGCGTGCTCGTTCCGTGGGCGCTCACCGCCGATAATTCCGACGGCGCGATGCCTGCGTCCCGGACGGCGGCGCTCATCGCGGTGTGGGCTCCCGCTCCTTCGGGATGGGGATCGCTCACGCTGTACGCATCGAGGCTGTTCCCGTACCCGCAGATCCGGCCGAGGATCTTCGCGCCCCGACCCCGCGCGGCCCCTTCCTCCTCGAGCACGAGGAAGCCGGCGCCTTCGCCGAGGAGAAATCCGTCGCGCGTCTGATCGAAGGGGCGCGACGCGGTTTCCGGCGAGTCGTTTCGCGTACTGAGGGCGCCGATCCGGCAGAAGCCGCCAAGTCCCATCGGATTGATCATCGAGTCCGCCCCGCCCGCGAGCGCGACGTCCCATCGACCGTCGGCGATCGCCCGGTAGGCCGATCCGATCGCGTCGGTTCCGGCCGCGCAGGCCGAGATGTGGATCTGGGGCGCGCGATTGAAGCCGTACTCGAGCCCGATCAGCTGGGCGCAGAGATCCGAGGGCGTATTCAAGGACGTCAGCGCCGCGCGCCGATCCATCGTCGTCGGGTATTCGGGAATTTTCCAATCGCCGGCGCCGCGAATCGCGATCAGGTCATCCATCGCGAAGAGCTCGAGCCCGATTCCGACGCTGACGCCCGCCCGAACGTCGGTGCGCGAGCGGAGGGACAGCCCCGCCTGGTTCATCGCTTCGCGGGCGGCCGCGAGCCCGAAGGTGATTTTCACGTCGCGGTAGTCACCGTCCATCCCCTTCACCTCGGCGGCGAACGTCGTCGGCATCGCGGAGGCGTCGAATCGCCGAATCGGCGCGGCGCCGCCGACGCCGGCGAAAAGCGCGCGGGTAAAACTCGCGACGTCGTTTCCGATCGGCGTGACCGCCCCCATTCCGGTAATGACGACGCTTCGTTTCACGGAATCCCCAATCGGATTTCGGCCTCGACCCCGTCTTCATAGCGGAAAGCGATCGCGCTCTCCGCTTCGTCGAGCGCGCGACGGAGGACGAGCATCGGCTCGGCGGCGCCGGCGTAAGTCTCGAACGGACGCGTGGGAGTCGGGAGTCTTCGTGCGAACGGGTCGACTGGGCGGTAAGTCTGGCGGAACGAATCGATTCGCCCTTCGACGCCCGGTCGCTCTTCGAGCGTAAGGATCATGACCGAAGCCGCGTCCCTTAACGACGCGTCGGAACGAAGGCCGACGCGCCGGGTATGATTCCGGACGAGAAAATTTTCCTGATCGGCGACGGCGCCGACGAGCGCGAAGCGGCAGCGCCCTTGCTCAAGGTCGGTCAGCGCCTGTTCGAACGCCGTGAAAAACTGACTCGGCCCCGGGTAGGTGATGAAATACGGGCCCTGAATGCCGAGATTATACGAAATATGGAAGAGCGGCATGTTCGGAAGGCATTTGAAAGTGAGCATCGGGCTCATCGAGCTATAGCCTTCCGTCGAAAACCGGCGCATGTCGAAGCGCCCGTCGGCGACGGAGTTATCGCCGAGGATCCGGAGGTGGGTTTCCTCGAAGGGCAGGGTTCCGACGGTGAGGTAAATCCCGGTCTCGGAACGGAGCTCCTCGGGAGTGAGTCCGGAGGCGCGCACGGCCTCGGCGGCCGCGGTGAGCGCGAGACCGTCCTGCTTGGCCATCAGCTTGATGGATTTCCGATCCCGCACGTACGGCGTAACGTCAAGCCCCGTCGATCCACACTCGGCGGAGGACAGGATCCAGACGGGGCGCCTCAGCGCAGGGGCGGACAGTTTTTCAGATCTCGCGTCCATATCCGGTAGGTTTCCAAACGTTGCTGAGTCACCCGCGCCGAATCGATCTGGAGGAGCGCGAAGGTCAGCCGTCCCTTCACGCGGAGTTCGCCGTCGGCGCTCGCCTCGACGGAAGCTTGGACGGCCTCGTCCAGGATCGAGTCGATCGAGGCGCGCATTTCCAGTCGATCGCCAGGAGTGCTCACCTTGTAGAACTTCATTTTTTCGATCTGGGCGAGGACCGCGCGTCGGACGACGGGATCGTCCTCGCGGTTCGACGTCGTCTCGACGAGAAATCCCGCGAGTTGGGCGAGTCCTTCGGTGATGAGCGCACCCGGCATGATCGGGTGATCCGGAAAATGGTCGTGCAGGATCTGATCGGTCCAGGTGATGCATTTCACGCCCTTGATCGATTTTCCGGGATCGATCTCAGTGATTTTATCGATCAAAAAGTACCGCATTCGTTACAATCCTCCGTTGAGTAGGATGGCCTGGCCGGTGACGTAGGTGTTTTCGAGCCCGAACCAGACGGCGGCTTCGGCGATCTCGGACGCCTTCGCAAACCGTTTCATCGAACAGTATTTCAGATATTCCTTCTTCAACGCCTCCGTCAGGTGGACGGAGGCGCCACCCTCGACGACGCCGGGAACCAGGAGATTCACCTTCACGCCGTCCGGACCGAGCTCGCGGGCCATCGATTCGACCATGCCCTTCAACGCCGACTTCGAAGTCGCGAAATGGATCGGCGAAGGGACGGCCTTGAACCCGTCCATCGAACCGACGATTAGGATGCTTCCCGACGGCGAATCGGCGAGCGCGGGCCGCGCGGCCTGACAGGCGAGCAGAACTCCGCGCGCATTCACGTCGAGGCATGCATCGAGGTCTTCCGGACGGATCTCCCCGAGCTTCAGATCGAAGCGCTTCCCCGGCGTGCCGACCGTGCAGACGAGCGCGTCGAGGCCGCCGAGCTTTCCGACGAGCTCGGAGACCGCGGCCGCGATCGATGCGGGGTCGGCGAAGTCGCAACGGGCGTAGCCGGCGGCGGAAAGCTCGGTCGCCAGGGCGGCCGCTTCGCTTTCGCGGGCGTAATACGTGAAGGCGACCTTCGCGCCCTCGCGCACGAGCACGCGGAGAACCGCCGAGCCGATATTTCCCGAACCGCCGAGGACGAGGCACCGTTTCATCAGAACCCCCCGTCCGCGAGCAGGGTCGCGCCGTTCATGTAGCTGTTCCGATCCGAAATCAGGAAGGCCGCGAGGCTCGCGATTTCGTCGAGCGTTCCGCGCCGATGGAGGGCGACGTTCTGGAGGTATTCGTCGATTTTGTAGTCCGGAAGATTTTGGGCGACGCCTTCGTCGAGGAGACCGGGCGCGAGGTTGTTCACGCGCACGTGGTAGCGGTCGAGTTCCTTCGAAAGCGCCTCGGTGAATCCGCGCACCGCCGCCTTGCTCGCGGCGTAGTGGACGGGGGCCGCGATCAGGTGTTCTCCGGCGAGCGAACCGATGTTTAAAATCACGCCCTGCTTTCGGCGAATCATGCCGGGGATCACCGCGCGCGACATGAGGAAAATTCCCTTCACGTTCACGTCCATCACGGAATCCCAGTCCCCCTCCTCCATGAGCGCG
>JAYVXM010000464.1:0-13281 GCA_043785205.1 Bdellovibrionales bacterium | reverse complement strand
CCCCTGTTTTTTATGGCGGGTTTAGGCGGATGGCCAACGCTTAGACAGTGATGGGTCCTCAAGTCGAATATACTACGCCGAGAAAGTGGTACGGGCCGTGCTTTTAGGTTTGCGGAAACTGGGCTTGGCCCGGAAAAGTTTGGATCAATGAATGGGTATTTTATGAAGAAATTCGTTTTGATGATGGCGGCGATCCTAGGAGTTCAGGCCGGGCTCATTTCCGTGAGTGCGTACGCCAACCCCTGCAGTCCCTACATAATGTCGGTTGGTCGAGCCGGTGACCGTTATGAATCCGGCCGCGGTTGCACGTCGGATAATACTCCTTACGGTATCGTCGCCAGGAGCATTCAAACAGCGGAAGGTAAAACCGCCGAAGCGCGCGTAGAATCCCTCAATTATCCCGCGGATAAGACGGCCATCGACGCCGCAGCGTTCGATTTGACCGCCAATGGATTTAACGCAACGGACGGAAGATTCATTCGCCGGAATATTAGCCCACTTCTCGTGCAGGCGGCGAATGCATCCACTGATGGCGAAAAGCAGGGCTTGGAAAAACAAGCAACGGATAAACTCGAATCTTACCTGGCGACTCGGGCGCGTACTCCCTAGGTAAATTCGCGCCCCGCGGATTTTAAGCTTCAGAAAAAATGAGCGGGCGACCCAGAAAAAATCTGAGTCAGCCCGTTCCGCATTTGAAATTTAAAAGTGGCGGAGAGGGAGGGACGCAAGCGCGGTAAAACGGCATCGGCGTTTTAATCGCGATGCGAGACCGAGAGTTTTTCGGCGGCACGCATCGCGAGCGCCGAAAAACTCGGAGGGCGTCGAATCCCTCATCCCGCCTCTTCCAAAATGAAAAAGGCTCCCTCTAAGAGGGGGCCTTTTTCATTTTAAAAGTGGCGGAGAGGGAGGGATTCGAACCCTCGATACGCTTGTGGCGTCTGCGCCCTTAGCAAGGGCGTGCCTTCGGCCACTCGGCCACCTCTCCGCGCTCGGACCCGATCGAGCCTAGCATCCCCGAATCCGATGTACAAATCGAAGGGTTTCGCCCCGCGGCATCAAAACGTAAAGCCCGCGGTCCCGATGACCGCGTTCGAGTTCGTGTCGCCATGGGAGGACGTCGACTGCCAATCGACCCTCAGCGGAACGCCGAACTTCGAACCGAGCGGAATCGAGTATCCGAGACCGACGCGCACCGCGGTTCCACCGTAGTCCCGAATCGACGAGCTCGAGCCGTTCGAGTGGGGCTGGTAGGAACCGTACGTGAGGCTCGTGTCGGCTAGACCGGCATCGATGCGCGCGAAGAATCCCCGATGAATGTCGCCGCTGAAAAAATGCTGGACCGTGAAGGCGAGGATATAAGTCGTGAGGTCGAGGTTGTCGTGGAAATCCGCGCGGTAGCTGTCGAAAAAGATCGAAAGCGCGGGGCCGATCACTGTCTTTCGGTTCGAGAGGCGCCACCCGAAGAACGCGTCGAAGGAGACGGCGCCCCCACGTTTTCCGTCGAAGTTCTGGGTGAAGGAGTGAATGTCGTCTTTGAGTTCTCCGGAGTAACTCGCGAAGCCGTAACCGATGTTCGCGCCGACGCACCATCGCTTCTCGTGCTCGGGCGGCGACGGGCGATCGGGATCCACGGGAACGGGCTCGACGTTCGGATTTGAACGTTCGGCGGCGAACGTCGCCGTCGTGAGCGCGAACGCGAAAAGGGCGAAGAATGTGCGGCGCGGAGCGCGTTTCATATCGACGAAGATTCGCGGCGGAACGAGGTTCCGACAAGCAAAAAAAGATCGCGCACCGGGTCGAGCGGTCGCGCGGAAAACGCTTTATCGTACGAATTTGTTTGAGGAATGACGAACACGGGCATTACCCTTAGGGCTGTCCCAAAACCCAGAAACTCAGTGAACGAGTGGAGAAGAATAATGAATAAAAACATTCTTTCGCTCGCACTGCTGGCAGGCGTGTTTATCGCGTCTTCCGCAAGTGCGGCGAATTACGGAATGGCAGGTTGTGGTCTCGGTGCTTTGATTTTTCCGAACGACAATACGAAATTGCAAATCCTGTCCGGCTACCTGAATTGGGTCGGCTGGAATCAGACTTTCGCGATGACGTCCGGAACTTCGAATTGCGTCGATTCAGGTGCCTCGGCGAGCGCGATGTACATTGCCGTAAACCAGGAGTCCCTGAAAAAGGATATCGCGCGCGGCGAAGGCGAGTCCCTGAACGGACTTTCCCAGATCCTGAACTGCTCGAATCCGGTGGCCCTGAACGCCACGCTTCAGCAACATTACGCGACGATCTTCCCTTCGAACGAAGTGAAGAGTGAAGTCGTGAATAAGAACATTCAAAGCCTCATTCATTCCTCCAAGGAACTGAATGGGACTTGCACGGCCGGCCTCTAATCGAGAGAAGGAATAATCATGAAAAAAATCATCTCTACGATTTTAGTCTCCCTGTTCACCGCTTCGATGGCTTTCGCGGCCCCGCCCGCAAAAAAGGCCGCTCCGGCTCCTGCCGCTCGGCCCGCCGCGACGGCTCCTGCTCGCAACATGAACCGTACCAGCTACGCGCGTCCTTACGGACTCTCCGGTTGCGGCTTGGGTTCGCTTTGGATCGACAAGAACCACATGCAAATGTTCTCTTCCACGACGAATGGATCGGCTGCCAATCAACTCTTCGGGATTTCTTCGGGGACCTCGAACTGTGTGGAATCCCCGACCTCGGCGAAGGCCGACCGGATGGATAAGTACATCATCGTGAACAAGGTCGCCCTCGCGGACGATATCGCGCGCGGCGAAGGCGAAACGATTCAAGGTCTCGCGCAGATCATGAATTGTCAGCAAGCCGACGTGCTCGGATCGAAGCTCCAATCGTCGTTCGCGACGATCTTCCCGAGCCACGACGTCAGCGTGAATGACATCACCGACCACATCATCTCGGTCGTTGGCCAAGATGAATCGCTCGCCTCCGCTTGCGGAGTGGCGATGGTTTCGTCCCTCTAAGATTCGACTGAAAAGTCGTCTCGGTACGCTCGACTGCCCATTGTTTCCGGCCCCGATGAAGGGTAAGCCGAAGGAACAATGGGCAGTCGCTTTTTTATCTTCTCCCTGTTTTCGACGGTTTTCTTCGCGGCCGCTGCTTTCGCAGCTCAACCGGAGGAACTCGAGCGCCGCGCGACCGAACGTGCGCTTTGGAACCACCCGCAGTGGAAGAACCTCGTTCATTACAAAAAGGGCCTATTCGGTGGCGATTCGAGCCAAGTGGATGGCGCCTCGTTCTTTCTGAGCCCGGTCGGGAAAAAGGATCCGCGCGCGGAGATGATCGCGACTCTCCAGGCCTTCTTTCGTGCGCCGACTCCCGAAGAACTCGCGAAGCCGAAGCAGCTCACGGATCCGGAAATCCAGGCGGCCCTGAAACGATCGGTCGACTCGCTCGAACGTCATGCCTCCGCGAAGTCCCTAACGAAGGAAGAACGCGAACGGGAATACGACCTCAAGGCGGCCGAGCTCCTGAAGCCGCCGCTCGATCACCCCATGTGCCGATTTCCGGCCCGCCTTCGTTTTTTCAAGCGCGAGCTCGGATGGAACGGCGAGGGTCTCCCCGCGATCGAATGCTACCGGCAAAACGACTTTCGAAAGCGCGTCGACGCGAAATCGGCCTCGCTCGTTTTTTCGAGCTTCTTTTTGAACAACCCATCTTCCACGTTCGGTCATTCTTTCTTGAGGATAAATAGTGGCCTCTGGGCTCAGTACGGAAATTACCGGAATGAATTGCTCGACATGGGCGTAAACTTCGCCGCGAATATCGATACGGGAAGCGCGGCTACCTATGCGCTTTTCGGTATGCTCGGGCTAATGCCCGGAACTTTCCAAACCGTTCCGTATTACCTGAAGGTCCGCGAGTACAACGACTTCGAGTCGCGCGACCTCTGGAGTTACGACCTCGATCTGACCGCCGACGAAATCGCGATGCTCGTCGATCATATCTGGGAGGAGGTTTCGACCTTCTACTACTACAAGTATTTCACCGAGAACTGCAGCTACCATATGTTCACGCTGCTCGACGCGGCGGCCCCTCGATTGAACCTCGCGGATCGGCTTCCGTTTTACGTCATTCCGTCGGACACGATTCGGGTTCTCTACCAGACGCCGGGCGCGGTGAAAAAAGTGACTTACCGTCCGTCCGTGCGCTCTCAGTTTTTTTATCGGCTCGGACGACTGGGTCCCGAAGAACGTCGCTCGCTCGATCTTCTCGTCGACACCCGCGACCCCGACCAGATCGACACGGGTCTGACGAAAGAGTCCGCGTCGCGCGTCCTCGACGCGTTCTCGGATCAGCTCGAGCTGACCTCGGCGAAAGAGCTAGCGATCGAGGGGAGTGACGCCCAAAAACTGAAGCAGCGAATTCTGATCAAGCGCGCGTCACTCGGCGTGAAGAGCGTCGCCATCGAAGTGCCGCCTCCGGAACGAAGCGCTCCGCACCTCGCCCACGGAATCCGCCGGGCGACCCTCGGTCTGGCCTACGAAAACGATCGCGGACCGTCGACTACTTTCGGGTACCGCTTCGCGATGCACGACCTCCTCGATCCTGGGCTCGGCTACGCGCGAAACATGCAGATCGACATGTTCGGCGTTTGGGCACGCGTTCTCAATCGACCGAAGGGGTTCCGGAATCGTTTCGAATTCGACGAGTTCAATCTCTTCAAGCTCACCGCCCTCACGCCGTTAAGCCGATACTACGCCGCGAAATCGATCCACGCCGAACTCGGTTGGAAGAAAGCTTACGACCGGGACTGCGAAAATGGGGACCACCGGTGTCTTCCGCTTACGCTCGACTATGGCCCCGGCTGGACGATCGATCCAACCGGAAAGGAAATCCTCTCGCTCTTCGCATTCATTCAGGGGCATTTCACGTACAGCCCGAACTACGTCCGGGGAAACTTCCGGCTCGGTATCGGTCCGCGCGTCGGCGCCGTTCTCTACCTTTCGGATTCGCTCCGCTTCATGACCTTCGCCGAAATGCAGGCGCGGCTTTGGGCGAACGATCACTATCCGTTCCGGACGGAGGCGACGCTTCGCTGGGGCGTGGCGCCCGGATTCGCGATCGACGCGACCGCGCGGCGCGAACGGGACGTGAGCGAAGGCCTAGCTCAGCTCGAGTATTATTACTAGGAGTACGCGGATCCTCGCGAGACCCCGAGGATCGCGGCACTTTCGACCCTCTCGGACCCGTGCTAGGCTCGGGACGATGCCCCGCCTCATCGCCGTCCTTTTCTGCCTCGCTACTACCGGCTGCTCGTCGATGCTCTTTTTCCCGTCGCGCTTCCTCTACTACGATCCGGCCCAAATGAATCTGAAGTTCGAGGAGATCCGGATTCCTTCGTACGACGGAACTTCGCTCTACGGGTGGTACTTCCACCACCGGGACGTCTCCCGTCCGACGAAGGCGCTCCTCTTCTACGCTCACGGAAACGGCTCGAACGTCAGCGGTCAGTTCGGAAATATCGCGTTCGTCCTCGACGAGGGTTACGACTACTTTATCTTCGACTATCGCGGCTACGGTTCCTCCGGCGGGAGCCGGCCGGTTCCGCGCGAGGCGGTCGGCGATACGATCGCCGCGCTTCGCTGGACGGACGCGCGGGCGAAAAAAGATCATGTCCCGCTGATCGCCTTCGGACAGAGCCTCGGTTCGGCGCTCATGCTCCGCGCCCTCATCGAGGAACATGCGACGATCCGTCCGAAGCTGATCGTGCTCGACAGTGCGTTTCTTTCTTATCGATGGGCCGCCGCGAGCGTGCTCTCCCAGCACTGGTTAACCACGCCCTTCCAGCCGCTCGTTTTCCTCCTCGTCTCCGACGAGCGTTCGCCGGGGATCCGCATCCGCGAGCTCGCGCCAACGCCGATCCTGATTTTTCACGGGGAGGAAGACCGAACGATCGATATCCGGCTCGGGCAGGAAACCTATGATGCGGCCCTTCCGCCGAAGGAATTCGTCCGGGTACCCGGGGCGGGCCATATCCAGTCCTTCTGGGTGGCTGATCGGCGGAAATACCGGGACCTCCTCTTCGCCCGAATGGACGCCGCCTCCAAATCGGAATAGCCTGGGGTCCGATGCTCCTCCAGGCGAAAAACCTCCGTAAAAACTTCACGCGCGGCGCGAACCAGGTCGAGGCGTTGCGCGGGGTCGACCTCGCGATCGAAAAGGGAGAATTCGTCTCGATCATGGGACCGAGCGGTTCCGGGAAGAGCACGCTCCTCCATTTGATCGGCGGCCTCGATCTCCCGACCGGCGGCGAGGTCCTGATCGACGGCGAGCCGATCCAGACGCTGGGCGACGACGCGCTCTCCGAATTTCGCCGACGGAAACTCGGATTTATTTTCCAATTCTTCAACCTCCTGCCGACGCTCACGGCTTTAGAGAACGTCGCGCTTCCGCGCCTCCTCGACGGCGCATCGATTTCCGAAGTGGAACCGAAGGCGAAGGCGCTCCTCACCCAAATGGGGCTCGGCGCTCGCGTCGGCCATCGGCCCGATCAGCTTTCCGGAGGCGAAATGCAACGGGTCGCGATCGCCCGCGCGCTGATCACCGATCCACTCCTCATCCTCGCCGACGAGCCGACGGGGAATCTCGATTCGAAGTCCGGGGAAGCCGTCCTTAGGCTTCTCGCCGAAATGGCGCGCGAACGTGGCCATACGATCCTGATGGTGACCCACGACGCGAACGCCGCTTCCTTCGGAACCCGCCTCGTCCGTCTTCGGGACGGCGAAATCGAAAGCGACACGGCGGTCGAGCCGCGAAAAGAACCGCACGTCCCGGGGCCGGGAGCCTAGCCCGTGTTGACGAATCTTTTGAAGTTCGTCGGTCTTCGGCATCAGCGCTTGCGTCCGGCGCGCTCGATCCTCACGACCCTCGGAGTCGCGTTCGGGATCGCCCTCTTCGTCGCGATTTCGATCATCAATCGTTCGACCCGCGATTCCCTCCGCGAAAACGTCGAGTCGGTCGCCGGGAAGGCGAAGATCACGATCTCGGCGGGACCGACCGGATTCGCGGAGTCGAAACTCGAGGACGCGCGTTCCGTGCCCGGCGTGAAAGTCGCGGTCCCGATGGTCGAGGCACGCGCCTATTTTCAGGGAACCCTCGAACGGGACGCCGCCGTTTATATCCTCGGCGTCGACCTCCTTCAGGAGGCGGGCGTACGGACCTATAAGACGACCGACCAGAAGATCATCGACGATCCGCTCGTCTTCCTAAATCAGCCCGACAGTATCGTGGTCACGAAGAAGTTCGCCGCCGCGCGCGGGCTCTCGATCGATTCGAAGCTCCCGCTCGCGACCGCGAACGGGACGAAAGTCTTCACCGTGCGCGGCCTCCTCGAACCCGAAGGGGCGGCGAAGGCGTACGGCGGGAGCCTCGCGATCATGGATATCGACGGCGCCCGCGTGAGTTTTGGGAAGGTCGGGAAAGTCGATCGGATCGACATCGTACCGGAGGAAGGCGCGGCGATCGACCCCCTTCTGAAGGCGCTCCGGGCGAAACTCGGGTCGGGACTAACGATCGAGCGTCCGGAAACCCAGTCCGAATCGACCGAACGGATGATCGCGGCCTATCAGAAAATGATCACTTTCTTCAGCTCGCTCGCGCTTCTCGTCGGGCTCTTCCTCGTCTTTAACTCCGTCAGCATCTCGGTCGCCGAGCGCCGTCGGGAAATCGGGATCCTCCGCGCGCTCGGGGCGGCCCGGAAGGGGATTCTCTCCGTCTTCGTGCTCGAAAGCGCGCTCATGGGCTTCGTCGGCGCGCTGATCGGAACCGGCCTCGGGCGTTTCCTCGCCGAGTTCATGGTGAAGCAGGTCTCCCTTTCGATCTCCTCCCAGTTCCACACGAACGTGACGACGAACTCGCTCGACCTCACGCCCGATCTTTTCTTCACGACGATTCTTCTCGGGACGCTCACTTCCGCGGCGGCGGCCCTCGTTCCGGCGCTCCGGGCGGCGAATATCTCTCCGCTCGAGGCGATGAAGTCGCGCGGGATCGAAGTCGGTTCACGCGAACGCGGCGATACCCGGACCCTCGTGATCGGCGTCTCGCTCCTGATTTTCACGTTCCTCTCGGCGAAGTTTCACCTGAACCAGTACTTCGCCCCGTTCGAGCAGCTGACCCAAGCGTCGAGCGTCCTCGGCGCCGCGTTCTTCGGACCGTTCGTCGTCTTCTCGCTGATCCGGTTCTTCCGGAAGTTCGTGAAGACCCAGCGCACACCGATTTTCCGTCTGGCCCAGGAAAACCTCCTCCGTTCCCGCCGCCGGACGGCGACGAACATCATGGCCCTCATGGTCGGCCTCTTCCTCGTGATGCTGATCGCGACCGTGCGGGCGAGTTTCCAGGACACGCTCGTGAACTGGCTCGGCGAAATCCTCGTCGCCGACATCGTCGTCACGTCGAGCGGGCGAACGATCACCGCCGAGGTCCAGCCGATCCGCGAAGACATCGCCCGGGAGATTCTCGCCGTACCCGGAGTCCGGAATCCCGGCCCGGATCGCGGAATCGCCTCCCGGATCATTCAGGTCCGCGGCGAGGATATGGAGTACTCGCTCAAAGCCTTCGACGAACCCGCGCCGTTCATCGAGTACCGGAACTTCAAGATCAAGGATCTCGATCGCGTGACGGTCGCCCGCGCGCTCTTCGATCACGCCGGAAATCGCGCCGAACCGAAGATCATCGTGTCGGACAATTATTTTCTCAAGCATCCACAGACGAAGGTCGGCGACGTCGTCCGGATCGATACCCCGACGGGAAGGATCGCCTTCCGAATCCTCGCGAAAGCGGTCGATTTCGCTTCCGCGAACGGAGTTTTTTACCTGAGTCGCGAAGTCTATAAACGTTACTGGAACGACCCGCTCGTGACGGGTTTCTCGCTCAGCATCGTGCCCGGCGCGGACCTCGAAACCGTGCGTGCGGGAATCGCGCAGGCCGTCGGTCGAAAGTATAATCTCGTCGCACTTTCAAACGCCGAGATGAAGCGCGAGATGAAGGTCGCGATCGACGACAGTTTCGCGTACACCCGCGCGGTCGAAGGGGCGGCGCTCCTCGTCGCGCTCCTCGGCCTCTTGAATACCCTGCTCATCAGCGTCCTCGAGCGGACGCGCGAGATCGGGGTTCTCCGCGCGGTCGGTTCCTCGCGCCGCCAGATTTTCCGAATGATCCTCGGCGAAGCGGTCATTCAGGGCGGCTTCGGGGCGATCGTGGCCGTCGCGATCGGGGGGGCAGTCGGAAAACTTTGGATCGAGAACTCGCTCGCTTATGCCCTCGGCTGGATCATCGACTTTTCGATTCCGTTCTCCTCGGTCATCCAGACGATCGGAGTCGGGGTGGTCGTTTCCGCGATCGCGGGCGTCTATCCCTCGAAACGCGCCTCGGAAATTCCGATCGTGGAAGCGCTCGACTACGAGTGATTCGCCCGGCGGAAGTAGGTCGCCATCTCGGAATGGCGAGGATCCGCGGACGCGTCGAGGCGTGCGAGGACGGCGTCCTGGTCGATCTTCGCGCGGTTTTGGCTGAGCTTGATCTTCGCTTCGACTTCGGTCACTTCGATCCGGAAATAGCGGATCGCCGCGAAGAGCCCGTCGCGCGCGCGCGCCGGTAAACCGTCCATCGACCAGCCGTCCGGGCCCTCGAATCGGCGTATGAGGCGGGCCATCGCCGCGAGGGTCTCTTCCGCGTCGTCGATCGGCGCGAAGCGACCCCGCACGTTCACGACCGCGTAATTCCATGTCGGAACCTGTCCCGGACTTCGATACCAAAGCGGAGAGATGTAGGCCTGCGGCCCCTGAAAGAGCGCGCGTACCTCCTCCGCGCGTTCCGCCGCGCCGGCCACGGGGTTTCCCCGCGCGACGTGCCCTTCGAGGACCATTCGCCCCTCGAGGTCCTCGCGAAGAAGGAGGGGAACGGAATTGATCTCGCGGCCCTCGTCCGTCAGGAGGGTGGCGAACGGGTAGTCGCGGAGGAGATCCCGGATCAGCGCCGAATCGCCCGTGCGGAAATGGTCGGGTTGGTACATCCTAAGGATGTGAAACTGAAATCCGGGGATTCGCAAGCCCTTCCTACGATCGCCATCGTCGGCGGTGGCGCGTCCGGGGTTTTGGCCGCGGTTCGTCTCCTCGAATCGCCGGCCGCGAAGGCGGGAAAGATCCGGATCGTCCTCGCCGAGAAATCCGGTTCCGCGGGTCGCGGGGTCGCTTACGGTACCGAAGCTCCGTTTCACCTTCTGAACGTTCGTCAAAACCGGATGAGCGCTTACGCCGAAGATCCTGACCATTTCGCGCGCTGGATCGCCCGCACTTATCCCGGAGAGATGAAGACCGCGTTTCAACCGCGCCGGCATTTCGCCCGGTATCTCGCGGCGCTGCTCGCCGAAGCGCGCCGGGGCGTGCCCGCGGGATCGTTTTTCGCGGTGAACGCGGAGGTCCTTTCTTTCGCGCGCCTCCCTTCCGGAAAAATCGAGTTGAGGACGACGAACGGCGATCCGATCCTCGCGGACCGGGTCGTCCTCGCGACCGGACATCGCGCGCCCGGAACTCCACCGGGCCTCGCCGCGATCCGCGCGAGCGCCCGCTATCACGCCGATCCGTGGAGCCGTCCGCTCGACGGGATCGGAAAGAACGAGCGGATCCTCGTCGTCGGAACCGGACTCACCGCGGTCGATTTCGTCCTTTCGCGCATGCGGGCCGGCCAGCTCGCGCCGATCGACCTCGTTTCGCGAAGAGGCCTCGCACCGCTCGCCCATCCGCGCGCGGCGACGGACATCGCGCTCGAAACTCCGTTCGCCGACGAAAGCGTTCGCGGAGTCGTCCGCGCGCTGAGGTCGGCGGCGCGGGCGGTGGGAGATCGGTGGCCGGACGTCGTCGACCGCTTCCGGAGCGAAGTTCACCGGATCTGGGGCGCGTGGCCGGACCGGGAGCGTCGCCGCTTTCTTCGGCATGCGTGCGTCTACTGGGAAACCCATCGGCACCGGGTCGCGCCGGACGTTCACCGCGAATGGGACCTTTATCGCCGCGGCGGAAAATCCCGGATCATGGCCGGGCGAATTCTTGGCGCGAGCGAGGGGGGAGACGGGATCCTCGTGCGCGTCGCGGACCGTTCGGGCGTCGTCCGTGAAAATCGCTACGACCGGATCGTGAATTGCACCGGTGCCACGCCGGACCTCGCTCTCCTCGAGGGTCATGGCTATCGGGCGGATCCCCTCGGGGTCGGGATCCCGACGGATTCCGCGGGCCGCCCGTTGCGGGCCGACGGCGTCGCCGATCCGGCGATTTTCGTCCTCGGTCCCGCGCTCCGGACCCGTTTTTGGGAAATGACCGCCGTGCCCGACCTCCGGGTTCAAGCGAAGATCGTCGTCGAGGCGTTACTCGGCGGACTTAGCTCGGGCGAGCCTACTTACGGGCACTAGCCGACCGGTTCGTAGAGCCACCAGTAGAGATTCTTCCCGCGTTCGAGCATGGCTTTCGGATAGATCATCGCGCCCCAGAAAAAGTCGTACGTGAGCTTGTCGAACTGGCGCCGGTTCTTCACCGCGAGGACGGCGAACTGGCCGAGCATCCGGACGAGGAGCCACGGATTCCGCCGGCCCGTGATCTTCATCCAATTCCACGTCGCGAGCCAACCGAGGCGAATCATGTAACGGCGGTACGTGCGCGAGAGGTGCTCGACGGTGAATTCGGGGGTTTCGATCATGAGCGGAGTGAAGAGCATGTCGGGAATATCTGGCCGCCGCTCCTCCTTGTCGTAATCGATTAGGAACTTCTTCTCCTTCGACGTGTGATAGAGGGGCGTGTCGTAGAAGGGTTTGAAGAGGCTCAGGAACGGGATCGTGTTGTACTTCCGGAGCATCCGGAAAGCGAACCGGTAGGTCTGCCGAATCTGGGTTTTGGTTTCCCCGGGCAGTCCGATCATATAGAGCGACATCGTGTCGATTTTCAGTCGCTTGCACGTTGCGAGCGTGCGTTCGAGCTCCTTAAGGTCGAGGTGTTTTCGGATGATCTTATCGAGCACTTCCTGATCGCCGCTCTCGACGCCGAACATGAGATAGATGCAGCCCGATTTTTTACAGAGTGCGAGGAGTTCCTCGTCGAAGGAATCGGCGCGGACCCCGTTCGGCGTGTCCCACGTGATTTTCAGGCCTCGATCGAGGATGCCCTGGAGGATCGCGGCGAACCGTTTTCGATCCGCGGTGAGGTGGTCGTCCTCGAAGTGGAAGTGATTCACGCCGTGTTTCGTGACGAGGCGTTCGATCAGCTCGAGCGTGTATTCCGGGCTATGGTAGCGCATCCGCCGCCCCATCGTCTGGTAGATCGAGCAGAACTGGCACGGATAGGGACACCCCCGACTCGTCGTCAGGAAAACCGTCCGGTGATTGCCCCGGAGGGAAATATTCTTCCGGCCGCCGAAGCCCTGTCGGTAAAGTTCGAAATACTGCTCGAGATCGATGCCGTCGAATTCGAGCCGGTAACGGTCGAGCTGGTGAATCGCGAGGGACGGGTTCTTCTTGATGCGTCCGTCGGCTCCGAGGGAGGCGATGCCCGGGATTTCCCGCCAGGACGTCCCGTTTCGGAGGGCGTTCGCGAGCTGGACGAGCGTCTCCTCGCCTTCGCCGACGACGACCGCGTTGATGCCGGCGTCGCTGTAGAGATATTCCTGCGGACGCGCGGTCACGTCGTGGCCGCCGGCGACGATGAAGACGTCCGGATCTTCCTCGCGGATGAGCCGGACCGCGCGGAGCGTGTCGGGAAGGTAACGTCCGGCGACGACGGTGAAACAGACGAGTTTGGGCGCGAAGGTGCGAACTTCCCGGAGGAAGTCGCGGTCCGTAAGCCCGAACCGGCCGTCGGAGTCCTTCTTACGGATCCGACTGAAGTCCGGGTGGGCCATGGCATCAAGGATTTTCGTCCGCGCGTTTCCGTCGAGCCGGAGCGCGCTCTCGAGGTAGAGAAGACCGATCGGAATGCCGACCCACGGATTATCGGGAAAAAGGAGGCGGGGAGCGTCCACCGCCGCGCGCGTGAGAAGAACGCGAAACTCGCTCTTAGGCGCGCTGGTCGCGGAACTCATCGGGCCCCCAATGCTTCGCGGGTTCGGTCCCAGAGATCCCAGCGGGCCTGGAGCGAATTCACGCCTTCGAGCGCCGCGCGCTCGCGGTGCTCCGGGGTTCGGCAGAGGAGATCGAGGCAGCGCTCCGCGAGCGGACCGTGTTCCTCGCCGTCGATCTGGATGTGGCGCTTCAGGTAGTAGATGAATGTC
>JAYVXM010000463.1:0-4220 GCA_043785205.1 Bdellovibrionales bacterium | reverse complement strand
TAAGTAGGCTCGTTTGCGGATGGGCGGGCTCCGCCCGACCGGAGCATACGAGCGGTCCCCTGTCGGAGCGGAGTGAACCAATCTAGTTCCGTTTTTGTTTGGTTCGACCCGACCGCGCTCAGTCGCCGATTCCGCCGGTCTTCGTTTTGGTTTTCTTCTCGACCGCTTTGTTTCCGCCGATCGGAGTAAGAGGGAGTTTCTTCGAATTTCGTCTTTCGTGTTTGATGTCGCGATCGTCGGCGACGACCGGCGTATCGGTGCTGGCCGGAGACCGACCCGCCTTGACGTCGAGTTTCTTGTTCAGGATGCCGACGGATTCCGCGTAAACCTGTTCTTCGCTCGCATTCAGTTTTTTCTTCGCGTTGAACGCGGTGATCTCGTCGGCGTACTTCGAAATATTCCCATAAACGATCGAGAGTTTCTCGAGGCCCTTAAAGTTGGCGACGTTGCATCCCGGCGAGATATGCGTCGTGATCGGGCCGTCGAAATCGGTTCGCACTTTGGTGCCGCCCAATTCCTTCACGGAACGGGGGAGGAAATAGAGCGAAGAGTAGAGCTGCGATCCCGCCATGCCTTCTTCTCGGTGGGCGGTGCGATTGAAGATCTGAACCGGCCCCGAGGTGGAGAGCTTGAGCGCGAGACTCGTCGGTACGTCGACCCGATCGCTACTGGCATCGGCCGGAATCTTGAGCGAGACGATTTCTTCCGATTTTCCGCTGGCGGCGGGAAAGACGAAGTAGAGGGCCGCGACTTTCTGGTCATCCTTGAACTTCGTGTCGACGCGCTTCTCGAGCGCGTCCTTCGCCTGGTTCGCCTCCGAGGCGGGGGCGGAGCCGTGCACCATTTTGATGCCGCAGTTTCCGGCCTCCTTCGCCTGGGCGAAGAACGGAATGAAAAGGAGGGAAACGGAAATGAGATCGGCGAGTTTTAGGCGCATTGGCGCTCCTTTACCTTCCTGAAGTGTACCGAAAAGCGCGGGCGCGAACGAGCGCGAATAATCTGACGCTTGGCGTCGGCCGGGGCTCAGGGCCGCTCGCTATTCTAAAACCGATCCGCGCGAAATGGCTTCGGATCGACGATCGGAGTGCGGCCGAAGATGAGATCGGCGGCGAGCCGGCCGGTGCCGGTCCCCGATTGGAGCCCGAGCATCTGATGGCCGGTCACGACGTGGAGATTCGAGTACTTCTTCGGAGCGCCGATGATCGGCACGCCGTCCGGCGAGCAGGGGCGGAGGCCGCGCCAGAGCTCGGTGTAGCGGAACTCCGCGGGGACGTTCAGGAACTCGCGCGCACCCTTCACGATCGAATCGATCCGGCGCGGGCTGATCGAATAGTCGTTATTCACGAGCTCGAGCGTACCGGCCATCCGGAGCGTGCCGTCGCGCGGAGTGACGGCGACCTTCTTCTCGACGAGCATGAGCGGACGGAGCGGATTCGGGCTGAGCGGTTTCGTGATGAACGCGTAGCCTTTTCCGCCGAGGATCGGGATGTTCAAGCCGAGCGAACGCCCGACGCCCGTCGACCACGATCCGGTCGCGAGCACGTAACGATCGGCGGTGAGCACGCCCTTCGTCGTGCGGATCGAGGTGATCCGCCGCGCGCCGCCGGTCCCGGCGGCGAATTGGAAGTCGATCAGCTCGTGCCCGGCGAGGATCTTCGCGCCGTGTTTCACGGCGCCCGCGATCAGGGCGCGGACGACCTCGAGCGGTTCGGCGTGCGCCTCGTCGGGGAAGAACACGCCGCCCTCGAGCTTACCCGTGAGCGATGGCTCGAACGCGCGAAGCTCGTCGGCGGCGAGCGAACGCCCGGGGACGCCGTGTTCGGCGACGAGATTCATTTCCTGTTTCGCGTAATTGAAGCCGTCGCGCGATTGGGTCGCCATGAGGAGGCCCTTTTTCTCAAAGCGGATGTCGTGGCCGGTTTCCGCCGAAAGGCGCGAGTAGGCATCGAGGCTGAACTTGGAAATTTCGGTGAGCGCGGTCACCGAGCGAATCATCGCGCGCTTGTTCATCGCGAAGAGGAACCGTGTGAGCCAGGAGACGAGGAGCCAGCTCGGGCGCGGCTGAATATAGAGCGGACTTTCCGGATTCGTCATCCAGCGGATCGATTTCAGCAGCATGCCCGGCATCGGGAGCGGCATCGAAAAGCACGGAGTCAGCCAGCCGGCGTTGCCGTAAGAGCATCCGAATCCGGGCTCGCCCTTGTCGATGATCGTCACTCGCGCGCCGCTCTTCGCGAGCTCGTAAGCGCAGGCCATGCCGATCACCCCGCCACCGATGACGATGATGTCCGAGTCTTTTGCCATAGGGGTAGAGTCTAAACCGGAGGCAGTCTTTCGGATAGAGGAGAACCGAAACTTAGTTCACGCGGGAGAGGGTGACCCAGGCGAGTTCAGCGGCGACGCCGAGGCCGACGCCGAAACCCTGGCCCTTGATCTCGGTGCCCGTTTTCGGGCTCGTGAGTTCATACGCTTCGAAGCCGAGGATGAAGCTCACGGATTCGCGTTCTCCCGTGATGCTGAGGGAATCCGGGAACGGTTGATTCGAAACGAGCTTGAGGCGCCCGGAGTGGATTTCGGTCGAAGCGCCGAAGGTGAGGGCGCTGAACGCGTACTTGCGGCCGGCGCTTTTACAGACGCCGGTTTGGCCGCCAATGATCGCCGAGAAGCCGGAGACCCAGCAGCGCATCTTTTCCGGATGATGCGTGAACGCTTGGCTCCGCTCGGCCTTCACGTTCAAGGCATTCGAAGGATTCGCGGCGAGCTCCTTCAACCAGGCGGAGTGAATCTCCGCGGCGCGGACGGCGTTCGCTTCGGCATCAGCGCCGGAAGAGGATTCGACGAGCGTCGCCGGCAGCACGATTTCGGATTCCGCGTCATCGGCGCGGGCCAGTGTCGGAGTGCCAAGGGTTACCGTGAGGACGAAGATCGAGAGAAGCGCCTGGGCGAAGTTAGATTTTTTCATAGGGGCGCAATTTACCATATATGAGTAAAATGGTCAACTATTGTTATAGGCCATTTTATGACCTTTCCGACCTCACGTCGGACTAGTGAAGCCCGCCCCGCCCCGGTTTCGCCTTCCCGGTCACGAAAAGGTCCTCGGTTTCCTCGTCGAACTCGTCTTCCTCGAGTTCCGAATCCGGATCGTTTTCGGCGAGCCAGCGGTCGGTCATCTCGTCGAGGGTCGGGTTCGACTTGTCGACGAGGAGCCACACGCGACGGCCGTCGAACTCGACTTTCGTCCACTCGAACGGAATTTCCTCGAACGAGGAGAGCGAGCCGGCCCCGACTTGTTCGATCCGCTCCGGCTTCGTCGGGTCGAGGAGGGTCCCGTAGAGGCTTCCGACGGCGTCGACGCAGATATTCAGGAGATCCTGCGCGGTCGGCGTCGAGGCGGACGGATCGAAATCGACGGAGCAGAAAATCGTCGTGGCCGCGATCACGTTTTCAGTGACGAGCGAGACGCCGAGGACGATCTCGTTCGCGAAGATCGCGCCGTGCACTTCGAACGTGCTCTTCGCCTTCTGGAATTTCTTCAGGATCTTGAGCCCATCGGTGAAATTCGTCGTGTAGACCTCGCGCACGATCTTCGTGAAGTCGGCGGGCAGTTCGGCCGCGCGCGCCAGTCGGGCCGAGGTTTTAACGGAGTTTTTGCGGCTTTCGATCATATGATGCCCTGGGGAAGACGATTCAATTTTGGAAGCTCGGCGAGCTTCACCTTCAACTCCACGGTTTTTCCTTTACGAAGCAGTTTCACGGTAACGGTGTCCGTCGGTTTTCGTTTGTAGAGTTCGCGCTCGACGTCGGAATTTTCCTTGATGTCGGTTCCGCTCACGTTCGTGAGGATGTCTCCGACCTCGAGTCCCGCGCTCGCGGACGGCCCGCCGTCGACGAGATTCGCGAGGATCACCCCGTGATCGATGGGAAGGTGATAGTAGGACTGGATCGCTTCGTTCACGGGCTGCCCCAGGATTCCCAGCCACGGGCGCGGAACCCGACCGTATTTCTTCAGCTCTTCGAGGACATCCTTCACCGCGTTGATCGGGATCGCGAAACCGAGGCCGGCGCTTTGGCCGGTCCGCGAAAAGATGACGGTATTGATGCCGATGACCTCGCCCTTGAAATTGAAGAGCGGTCCGCCCGAGTTACCGGGATTGATCGAGGCGTCCGTCTGGAGAAAATTATCGAGAGGACCGACGCCGATGGTGCGGTTCTTCGCCGAG
>JAYVXM010000462.1:0-4221 GCA_043785205.1 Bdellovibrionales bacterium | reverse complement strand
AGGACGAACGTCGTCGGTTCGCGCGCATACCGAAGTTTTCCGCCCATTTCCCTCATCAGCTCATGAACGACGTAGAGCCCGAGGCCGAGGCCGGAGCTGCCCGGGGATTTCCGGAGCGGAGTGACCATCTCGGCCAGCGTCGGCGGCGCGCCATGGCCGCCGTCAGTCACCCGGATCTCGGCCGAGCCGCCGATCCGCGCGAGCGAAACGACGATCGGATCCGCCCCGTGCTTCACGGCGTTTCGGAGGAGATTCCGGAGCGCGACGGCGAGCCAGTAGGGATCGACGAAGGCGGCGGCGTCCGTGTTCGCTTCGAAACGCGCGCCCGGCGCGGCTTCCGCCACGATTTCGCCGACGAACTCCCGGAGCGATGGAAGGACCGCGGGCTCGAGGGCGACGCGATCGCCGGTGATGGCCGGGAGATACTGGCCGGTCGCGTGGGTGAGGCGAAGGAGCCGCTGGGTCTCGTCGACGACCGCCATCAACGAGCGCTGGGAGTCGGCGGGAAGGCGGTCGAAATCCTTGCGAAGAAGATCGGTGTGGAGCACCAGGCTCGCGACCGGCGTCCGGAGCTCGTGGGTGAGGGCGCTCAGGGCGAAACGCTTTCGCCGGTCTTGTTCGCGCTGCCGCTGGAGATTTCGAAAGAGAAAGGCCGCCGCGAGGAGCGAAAGAAAGAGGGTGAGGCCGCTTAGAATCAGCGTAGGGCGTTTCGCGTCGCGGGCGACCCGTTCGGTGTCCGTGTTCCAGCAGCTGTTTCCGTCGCGAAGGAGACAGAGCGACTCTTCCTCGGTCGAGGAGACGAGCACGCGCGAATTTCGGAGCGCGCGCTGGAATTCCGCCAGCGGATAGACGAAATATTTACCGGTAAACTCCCGGCCTTCGGCTTTGAAGAGAATCGACGGGGGCGAGATCGCGACGCCCGCTTCGTCGAGCACCGCCTTTAGTGCCGACGGCCGGAGCTCGGTGGCGATCCGTTCCGAAGGGGTGAGGAGGGCGCGCGGGAAGCTTCCGCGCTCGAGGAGGTGCGCATGCGCGAGATTCGCCCGTACCCAGGCGTCCGTGCGAAACTCGGGGCGCTCGGATTTCCAGGCGAGCCGGACGTATGACGATCCGGAAGGGTGAAAGAATGGCGCGGTCCGAAAGAAGGCGGCCGTCGGCGCTGGTTTCGCCCCGCAGAGGAAGCCGTGCCACCGGATCGCCTTCCGAAGCTCGGGATTTCGGGTCGGCGCGAGATCGCGCGCGTCACAGGAGCTCGCATACCGATAAACGCCGGTGAGTTCCCGATACGGGAGCGTCACGCTGCGGGGAAAGAGGAGCGCCGGATCGGAGAACGCCGCGAGCTCGTCCCGCGTCCCGAGCTCGGCGAGCGTCAGCGTCGCGGAGGGAGGATGGTTCGCGACGAACTGGTTCCGCAGCCGGATGACGAGCGATTCTTCTACGGGATGACGGCGGTCGAGGCGGGACGAGAGCGCGAGGGTGCCCGCGAGAAACGCCGAGAGGAGGATGCCGACGATGAGGATGAGGGCAGAGCGCATGGTCGTCTCCGGAATGAACTCGAAGTTACGACATTCCGCGGCTTCGAGTGTCAGGGCAATGTAAAATCGGGCGAGGCTGGTCCCATAAAGGCGGGGCCGAAGTGCCGTAAAGACCCGCTTCAGTCGGGGCGCAGATTTCAGAGCTGCGTTAAGTCAATGAAATCATTCAAGCACATATTCTGGAATCGCCGAAATTTTGACGGTGGAACTGGTATTCTCATTGCTTTCATTTAGGCTGTTCCGCAGTAGGTCCTCAATTGTTGTCCCCATCGCCGCACGGCGGAAGGAGCACTCGCCCTTGAAAAATACACTTCGTTTTCTTGTCCTTAGTCTCGCGTTCGGAGTCACGGGGGGCTCGGCGCTCGCGGCCGACCCGAATTGTTACCGTGATGTCTGCGTCGGCGACCGCGCGGTCAACGTGACCCGCGACTACCGCGAAGTCACCGTCATCGGAATCGACAACCTCGGAAAGTTCGTCGTTCGCTTCGAAGACAATCAGGGCGTCGGCGGAAACTGGGATCGCGAAGACCTCGCGCTCGAAACCGGTTGCTCGGGCGATCTCTGCGTGGGGTATCCGGCGTTCAATATTTCGCGTGACTACCGCTCGGTGAAGATTGCGGCGATCCAGTGGAATGGGAAGTTCGTCGTTCGGTTCGACGATAACTCTGGCGTCGGCGGAAACTGGGATCGATCCGATCTCGCGGTCGCGTGGGGGTGCGTCGCGAACCTCTGCGTGAACGACTCCGTCTATAATAATTCGAACGCTCGCCAAGCCACGATCGCGGCGATCCAGACGAACACCGCCGGCGTGCAAGATCGCATGGTTCTGAACTACGGCGCCTCCGGCCTCGGCGGGAATTGGCAACCGAGCGACCTCGTTCTCCTCGAACGCGGTCCGGTCGCGTATCCTCCGGGACCACCGACTCCGTACTGCCCTCCGGGGACGCACTACGATTCGCGCACGAACACCTGCGTTCAGAATCTTCCGCCTCCGCCGCCGGCCTGCCCACCGGGTACGCATTACGATCCGCGCGTGGGCGCCTGCGTTCAGAACCTTCCGCCTCCGCCGCCGGCCTGCCCGCCGGGTACGCACTACGATCCTTCGATCGGCCGTTGCGTCGCGAACCCGCCTCCGCCTCCTCCGTTCTGTCCACCCGGCACGCATTTCGATCCGCGGATCGGTCGTTGCGTCGCGAATCTGCCGCCCCCTCCGCCGCCTCGGCCCTGGGCGTGCACGATCGTGAAGCCGGGCCGGGTTTTCACCGGTCACGGACCGACGCGTTCGTCGGCGCTTCAGGCCGTGCTCGCGGGTTGCGCGCAAGCCAGCGGCGGCTACGTCTGTCGCGGGTCCGAAGCGGCCTGCTCTCAGTAATCTAAATAACGCGGTCGAAGCTCCGCTTCCCTCGCGGAGTGGAGCTTCGACCCCAATCTTCCGGAGTATTCCATGCGTTTGAAAAACTTCTTTTCTCTTTCCCTCCTCGGTTCCCTCGTGATGGCCATCTCGGCCCACGCCGAAGGCGAAGCGGCCCAAATCCTCCTGAACGCGCTGACGAATTGTCCGACCGCCGTGAATCCGGATACGGCGCTTCGAAGCGCGGGCGGAAACGTTCTCACGAATCCCCGCCTCGTTCCGAGCGGCGGAAGTTCGTCCGACGGGAACGCGGTCCTCGTAGATTTCGTGCGCGATCCGCAAGTTCTGAATCCGATGATCGGCGCGCCGACGGTCTTCCTCGGAACGGCCGAAGTTCAAATGAACTATCCGGCTCCCGGCCGCGGGCTCGTCTGCTCCGTCGCGTTCAAGCCGCGCTAACCGAAGGATTCGACCGGCGTAATCTCGCTTCGCACGACTTTACCGTCGCGGTACCACGTCGCGCCGACGAAGGGGCGTCGCTCGACGACGAAGGGAAGGAATTCGCGGTCGCCTTCCCAGAGGTTCAAATCGGCGAGTTTACCGATTTCGATCCAGTGGAGCGAACCTTCGGCGACGGTCGTGGGAACGCCGCGCGCGATTCCTTCGGCGACGTCCGCTGTGAAGAGCATGCAGGACCAGTCTTCCGATTTGAGCGGCTTGAAATTCGGAAACTGAAGGAAGCCGAGAAAACGGAAATCCGCCGGCGCGATCCGGAGCGTGGATTCTTCCTGGAGTTCGCGCGCGGCCGTCTCGCGATACGATTCGTCCCGCTCGCATTTTCCGCCGAGGCCGTTCCATTTTCCGGCGTGAAAATCCCCCGGCCGATCCTTCGCGTCCCGGTGGATCATGAGGACTCGTTCGGACGCTTCGCCGGAGAATCGCGTGAAAATGTAGAGGAGAACCGCCGGAATGTTCTTCTGGGTACCCGCTTCGTAAACGCTCAAAGAATCGCCCTTATCTCTTCAGATTAAACTTGAAGGGATAGGTGCTCGTGACCGGAGCGCCGAAGGTCGCCGGAAATTTCAGGAGCTCGAGATTCCGTATGAGGCAGTCGGCGATGAATTTTGACTTCGTCGTGTTGTGGATGAACCCGGAGTCCGTGACCTTTCCGTCGCCGTTCACGGTGAAGCGGACGAGGACTATCCCCTTGAGTGGCCGCTTCGTGCGCGTGCGCTCGGCCTGGCCGCAACGGTCGAATTCACGGTGGTTCTTGCGGATGACGTCCCGGAACTCCTTGCTGATCGGCACCGGGTTCGCGGGAGCTGCGAACGTCGG
>JAYVXM010000461.1:0-4223 GCA_043785205.1 Bdellovibrionales bacterium | reverse complement strand
GTTCAGGATCGCGCAGCCGAGGGCGACCGCGAACCAGTGACCGAAGAGGGAGGCATGCCCGGTGAAGAGCGAAGCGACGATGACCCACGAAAAAAGAGTCGCCCCGATTTCCTGGCCGATCCAGGGCGGTGCGAGCGCGCTCACCGGACGCTCAAAATTCGGCGAAAGCGATAGGGCGGTCAACTTTCGAAGCGTGAACGCACGGAAGCGCGGATGAATCCAAGAGACGAGACTCAAAACCGCGAACCGCGCGAGCAGCACGAATGGGATCACGAGCGGCGTCGCAAGGAAGATCGCGGTCCGCCATCGCGGGAGGTGGGCGAACGGGAGATACTCGGGATCGTCCTCGGTCGCGAACTTCTTCGCGGTGTGGTGGGCGACGTGGGTGTCCTGATACAGGAAAAACGGGAGGAGGAATGGCATCCCGAACGAGAGGTTGAAGGCCCGTACCATTTTCCGTTTGAAAGCGCGCGGAAGGTGGTGAATCGGATGCATGAACATCGTCACGCGAAAGAAAAGGACGATCGCCGTGGCGACGAGCGTCGCGCGCATCGGAACTGGCCCGAAGAATGAGCCCGCGAAGGCGGCCCAACCCGCAGCGACGCTGAGGGAGAAGTCGAGGGCGATCCGCGATTTCTTCAAAGGGAAGAGGTCCGTGAGGACCTCGCGGATTTCGAGAACCTCACGCGCCGACACGCGAAACCCCCGTCGTCGTGAAATCCCGAACCACGCTTCGATCGCCGAAAAAATAACCGCGATTCTCGTGGTCCCGAAAGCGGTACTCCGGATCTTCGCGGAGCTGACGGTGGGTCTCCCGGAGCGCGTAGAACGGTACGCCGGGAAAATGGTGATGAACGGCGTGATAACTCACTTGGTGCGGAAGGAAGAAAAACCGCTCCCAAAGGGCCGGTACCGTCGAACGGGCGGGAAAGGCGACTTCCGCCGGAAGTCCCCAGTGCTCGGCGAGACTCCGAAGGCGCATGAAAAGTTGGAAAAACGTCAGTAGGGGTACGATCCAGAGCAGAAGGTAAAACTTCCATCCGTGCGTGAGCGTAATCACGGTCGCGAGGGCGACGTAATAAATCACTTTCTTCAGACGGGCGGAATCTTCGGCGGAGAGCGTCCGCTGCTCCGGCATCCGGGAATAGAAGCGGAAACCGCGAATCGTATGGGCCATTCCCTGCCAGAGAAAAGCGCGCACGAGCGAGAGGGCGAACCCGGTCCGCGTCTTCGGCAGAATCCAGTTCGCGTCACCCGATCGAAAGCGGATATCCGGATCGCGCTCCGTTTGGGAATGACGGTGATGCTGGAGGTGTCCGAGGCGGTAGCCGGCGGTCGTCGCGAAAAAGGGATAGGCGAAAAAGAAATCAGAAAGGAAGTCGTTCCAGCGGCGATTCGGGTGGAGGTGAAAGTGGGCGCCTTCGTGCATGAGAATGACGAGAGCGTGCTGGCGGGTCGCGATCAGGATCATCGCCGCGAGCCAGGCCGCCGGGTGGTTCCAAAGTATCGGTAACGCGAATCCAATCGCGACGAGAGCCCAGTCCGAAGCGCCGGCGAGCGCGAATCGAACAAGGTGGAGATTCGAACGTCGGTCGGAGGAAAGCGCGGGCTTCATCGGGAACTCCTTCAGCGACGAAGGTTATCCGAGCGCGTGACCCGACGCATTAAACAGCCCTGACGTTTTCGGCGAATTTCGTCAAACCTTCAGTTCGGATTCGGATGACCGTCGAGTCGGAGCTGGTACACGAAATAGGTCGGCGTGCAGAATCCGATCTTTTTCTCGCGGAGATCCCGGATCGTGTCGGGACTCACGCCGAAACGCGACCCGGTGAGAAAATCCGGCATTTCCTGGCAGATGTAGTCTTCGCGGCACGCCCGCGTCGGCGAGCATGCGTTCAGGAGCCCGCGGCCCACGCCCGCCGCGAACTTCCGGCTGCTAAAATAGCCTTTCGCCATCTCCTCGAATCCCTTTCCGCCGACGACGGCGCAAAGTTCGCTCGGAATCGGGGCAAACTTCAATCCCCGGAGCGCGCTTTCGCCCGGTGAACATGAACGAGTCACCCGTCCGAGCGGAACGCCGATCCGGGTCGGCCGGCAATTCAGGTGATTCGCGTCAACCTTTCCTTCGGGCAGTCCATAGAGTTGCTCGTCTTTCGAAACGCGGTCCCGAAAAGATCGAATATTGTACGCGAGCAGCTCCCGGAAGGCGGAGAGATTCCCGGTCGTTGCGTCCTGAATCTCGTCCTTGCGGCAGGAAAGACCGGCGTAAATTCGGTTCGCGGGAGGGGTACACTCACCGAGTCCCGCGGAAGCTCCCGCGTTCGCGACGAGCGGCGAGCAGCTCAAGCCCCGCGCACCGTCGCACTTCCAGGCCGCGGGTCCCGCGAACGCCGTCTCGCCGGCGAGCGGGCATGGCATGTTTTCGTCGGCGTCGACGTTCGCGGCTGGAGCCGAGGGATGCGGACGGAATTCATCGGGGGTTTGTCCGCCGACGAGCGTGGCGAGGTAGCCGGCCCGCCGCGGAAGATCCGCGTAGACGTGTGGAGAAAACGGAAGGACGAGGCGGTTTCCGTCGAGCGCTCCCTTCGTAACCTCGGGTCTCCTTCCAAAGTCGGTCCGGTCGAAGCCGAGGAAATGAAAGCCCGCCGTCGAGGAAGATTGATGACAGCCCATGCAGGTCGAGAGATTCAAACGTTCGAGAAATCCCCGACCCGTCGCCGCGAATCGCGCGGGATCGGAACGGCTAGGAGCACCGAACGTCTCGTCCGCGTCCTTCGCGGTGAAGAGGAGGTCGAAAGGCCGATTCGCGCGCCGCCGACTTCCGAGGGTCGAGTAACTGAGGGCCACGTCCGCGAGGAATTCGTCGGGGATCTGGTAAACGCCGGTGTCGATCTCCTTCGTATGGGTCGCGAGATAGGCGCGGAGGCGCTTCGCTTTATCGGCATCCCGAAGAAGGGCGGTCACGTCGGGCGTGTTCTCGAGCTTCAGAGGTACGAATTTCCCGCCGCGAACTCCGAAGATCCGCATCAGGTACACCGACTGACCGGCGAACCCGCGTTTCTCGTCGTTCTCGAGGTCGGAAGGGAAGCGCGCGATTTGCGCGTTCATTTCCATTTGTTTAAACGTCAGCCGGGAAAAATTCACGGGTCCGTCGAGAAGACGTTTCGCGGCGGCGGCCGGCGATTCTCCCGCCCCGATCGGGAGCTTCCACAGGGAAGCGACGTCTCGGCAACCCTGGCCGTCGTCCCGGTATTGGAAAACGAGACTGAGCGTGAACGGAGTTCGCGACGCGTACGTCTCGCCGCCCATTTCGGTCTCGTAGCCGAGCCGGTAGATCAGCCGAACTTCGCCACAGCTCCCCGGGGTGAATCCACGCCGGTCGATCCGGTTCACGACGCCCGCGAGAAGAAACTGGCCGATCGAGGAAGCGAGCCACTTCTCGTTGAAAACGCGCAAGACGTTTCCATTCCGGCGAAGAACCTTCCCTTCCGGAGTTTTCGCGGACGCGGGATCGTAGGTTTTCGTGATGTCTTTTTCCCAGTCGACCCCGAGTTCGGTGACGATCCGGTCGATATCCGTCTTCACGAACTCGGCGAAGGCGCCGTACGTTTCCCGGAAAGCGACGAGGAGGCTTCCGCGCGAACGATCGTCGCTCGCGACGGCCGGTAGCGGAAGCCGATTCTCCTCGTGAATTCTCCGGAAGACGGCGGCGAGCGAGAGTGGCGCGCCCGCATTTCGATCGAGGACCGCGAGGACTTGCGGGTCCGCGGCATAAGTGCCCATCTCGGAGGAGGTGATCGATCCGGGCGCGCGGACGCTGCCGGCCTCGACGTCGAAATCGAAGAAAGTCGTCGGATACGGTTCGACCTTGAGGGCGTAGTGCCACCACTCTTTCGAGTAATTCCGGAAAGCGGGACCCATGACGTCCATGAGAAGTTTCCGGTTCCGCTTCTCCTCGGGCGTCGCGCCCGGATAGGCGGTGTGGGACTGGACGCCGAAAAAATCCACACGCGTTCCCATCGCGATCGGTTCGTAGACGCCCGTCGCGTTCTTTCGCCCGATCGTCAAATCGACCGAGGACGCGCGGGAATGCCCGGATACGGGTGAAATATAATTCTGATCGATCAGCTGGGCCTTCGTGAGATCCGGGTAGAAAATTGCCTTCATTTCATTTTCGTCGGGGCGAGCCGCCCACTCGACGAACGAAGACACGGATTTTTTAG
>JAYVXM010000460.1:0-4232 GCA_043785205.1 Bdellovibrionales bacterium | reverse complement strand
TCGTCTTTGGTTGAATGACGACGTGGTCTTACCGCTCATGCTGCGAATCTTGTCGCCGCGCCGGAAGATCGCCTACCTGGTTCGAAAGGACGGGGAGGCCTGGGTCCGGGATTACGGCGTCGCTCGGACGGGCGCGGAATCGGGTCGCCGGAAACGGATCTTGCTCGGTAATCTCCAGTGGATGAAGTCGCTTTACGGTAAAGCGATGGCTTCGGACACTTCTGTCGGACTGATTACGTCCCGGCGAGTGCTCCGGGCGTTTTGGGCCTACTGGGTCCTGTCCGGATTCGTCGGCGCGGCTCTGGTCGGGATCGGCTTTTTCCATACTCCTCTCATCACCTCGAGCTTTGTCCTCTTCTCGGTCGTCGTCCTCTTCCGGCTTCGGGCCGCGTTTTGGGCGGGACTTCAGTTGCCGGTCTATTGGTTTGCTATGGAAAGCGTGAATTCGGAGAAGATATGGAATTGAGTTACCTTTTGGTCCGTTGGGCGGCGAAACGAATCCTCTTTATCGTGACCGAAGACGAAGAAGTTACTTTAAAGGAACGACTCGCGAAATGGTCGACCTCGCGGATTTTGGTCCACGGACGGTGGGGGGTTCGAACCCAGATGAAACGGCACCTCGAACGGTGGATTCCACTCGTGGATACTTGCGTAGTCACTTCCGAAAGCATGGAGTCCGACGCCCTGACCGAGGTCATTTGCGAAGCGCATGTCGGCGGAGTTCGGGTCCGCGACTTCGACTCTTTCCTTCTCGAAATCGATCCGACTGTCCCGGCGATTCCGCGACTCCTGATTCGGTTATTGGCGAAAAATGGAGTTTATCAGGACCGAACCCTACGTCTCTACGCCTACCTCAAATACCTTCTGGAACCTCTCCTCGCTTTAGTGATGCTAATCGCGGTCTCGCCGATCCTGATCGTGGCCGCTTTACTCGTCAAATGGACGAGCCCGGGACCGATCGTCTACAGCCAAGAGCGCTTGGGTTTCCATGGCCGGGTTTTCCGGATCTATAAACTTCGAAGCATGCGAATCGACGCGGAAAAAAACGGCCCGGAGTGGGCAAGCACCTCGAAAAAAGATCCGCACCTCACCCCGATCGTCGGCTTCTTGCGGGCGACTCATCTCGACGAGCTTCCTCAGCTTTGGAACATCATTCGGGGCGAGTTAAGCTTTATCGGGCCGCGCCCCGAGCGTCCCGAGTTCGTACGCCAGCTGACCCAAGTCATCCCGCTTTTTCGCCTGCGACCTTTGATGCGGCCTGGGATCACTGGCTGGGCACAAATCGAGCAGGGTTATGCGAATTCCATTGAGGATTCGAAACGGAAGCTCGAATTCGATCTCTTTTATATGATCAAGCAATCCCCGCGGCTGGACGCGCTCATTCTCTTTCGGACGGTGGCGGTTCTGTTCACGGGGGGCACCGAGGAAATCAAACGCACGCGCGTGCAAGAAGCCGCGGCGATCCGGTCATGAAAAAAATCGAACGACGCCGCGTGGTCGACGGCCGACGGTTTCGCTTCACGAACTTCGTCGATTCGGAGAGTCTGGCATTCGAAGCCGAGGCGCGAAGTCTTCTCGGAGAAGCGCCGATCGAACAGACTCTGGAAACTTACGTGAAGTCCGGCCGGCCCTTTTTCGTCATGCAGATGGTCGGCGAGACGGGGGCGCCGACGATGCAAGTCTGCGTTCAGATCGGTCATCCGCGCGGATTCCGGGCCCTAGCAATGGCGACCGTCCCGAAACTCTGGTGCGCGAATGACTCGGCGGAGGAAGAAATCGGCTTGCGCGTCCTGCGCGAATTCTGCGCCGAAAATTCGGGAGCCATGACCTTGCGCCTGCAACCCCAGCGGTTCGAGGGCGATAGCTTGATGAATTTTCAATCGCGAGCGCTCCGACAGGGATATCGCCTGTCGGACCCCGTCGGGACGGTGCGGACGCGAATCGTGGAGCTGTTTGGGACGGAGGATGAACTCGGCGAGAAGTTACCCGCGAAAACGAGAGCTAACCTTCGGCATCGGGGACGGGAAAGAGTAGACCTTCGACCCTTGACGAGCCCGCGCTTCCTCGAGGCCTGCCGAGCCGCCGCGGCCGCTTCTCGAGAACGCTCCGGGGGCGATCGCTTTAGTTATGATTTTGAGACGGCCTTCGCTTTAGCGGCCGCCGATCCCGGCCGGGCCCGGATCGTGGGACTCTTCTTCAGGGATCAGCCGGAAGAACTCATGGCTTTCGTCATCGGATTTCGGCGCGGCGACTTGCTCGAATACGCGGTGGCGGGTTCATTTTCCGATGCGCGGCTGCGTTCCATTCCCTTCAATTATTTCTTGCTTTGGGAATTGATCGCCTGGGCGCGAAATCACGGGTGCACTCGAATGGATATGGGGGGAGTGAGCGACGGCGGCCCCATGGACCCTTTACGGGGGATCACCCGGTTCAAGCGCTCCTTTCCGGGTATCGATATCGAGACGGGTCGCGAAATGGTAGCCGTTTTGAAGCCGCTTCGGTTTTTGATCTATCGGTTCCTCAAATTCGTACGGACTCGGGTCGGTCGCGGCCCGGGGTGGTCGACGCCGCGGACGGTGGCGTATGATTAATTTGATTAAAGGGAAGCGGGCATTCTTGGCCGCGCTTTTCGTTCAATCGGGGGCTTACCGCATCTTTCGCCGTTTCGAACCGGGCAGCTTGGTGATTTTCAACTATCATCGGATTCGTGCGGAAGGCGGCGGCGCCTCGGCGTTCGACGATCGAGTTTACGGGCCGGACCCGGAGACGTTGCGCGCACATTTCCGGTGCCTGAAGCAGAACGCGGACGTGATTTCCGAAGCGGAACTCCTCGATCACATTCAACGGCGGAGGCGGCTACCTAAATCGAGCGCGATGGTGACCTTCGACGACGGTTATCGGGATAACGCCGAGCTGGCTCTCCCGGTGATTCGCGAACAGGGGATTCCGGCGACTTTTTTTGTCCCGACCCGAGCGATCGAAGATCGCGAAGTCGGGTGGTGGGATATGATCGCCTACCTGATCAAGAAGACGATACGGAACGAGTTCGTTCTGCGCGATCGGAAATTCGATCTCGCGCTGGGAAAATGGCCGGCGATTCAGGAAATCCAGGGTTGGATGAAGACGCTGAAAACGAGCGAGACACGGTCGTTGATCGAGGAACTTTCGCTGGCGTGCGACGTGCCCACCCCTGATTTGGAGACCCGTTCGCGCGAACTCATGACGTGGGACCAGGTCCGGGAGGCGGCCGAAAGCGGGGTTACCATCGGCTCGCACACCCACTCGCACCGGGTTTTGTCGACGTTGTCGCTCTCGGAGCAGCTCGAAGAGTTTCGGGTGTCGAAGGAGATCTTGGAGCGGAAGCTCGGCCGTCCCGTGCGCTCGGTCGCCTATCCGAACGGAAGCACGCTCGACTTTCACGCCGAAACGGGCCGACTCGCCGAAATCAGCGGTTATGAATTGGGCTTTTCGTTCCACACGGGAGCGAATCGCCTCGACCGGATCAGCCCTTTCGCCATCGGCCGCATCGCGGCCGAGGAAAACCTTTCCTTGACGTGCGCCGCGCTCGCCTTGCCTTCGCTTTTCGCACGCTCGCGTAGCTCCGCCCGTCCCCGCGAAAACCCGGGAGTGGGAGAGGGAGACCCCGCTCCTTGCGAATCCCGAACGAAGGCCCCGCCTCCGACGAGATCCCACTGGCCCGTGACGATCCTTTCGACGATTTCTTCGCTCATCGGGATGGCGCTGCCGTTAGTCCTGGTGCGGACTTTGGATCCGGCATCGCTGGGAACCTTTAAGGTCTTTTTCCTTTATTTGATGGTGATCCCTCCCCTGACATTCATCTCCGGAGTGAGTAGCGGGCTGTCGTACTGGGGCGGGCGGGGCGAATACGGCCTGAAAGCGATTCGCGCGTCGTCGCTCCTTTCGTTTTCCATCTCGGTCCTCTCGCTCGCCGCGATGCTGGCGTTCCGGACCCCGCTCTCCGTTCTGCTTCATCTCGACCCTCAGTGGGTGACTTTCTTTTCCTTCGCGCTTTTCTTCGCGATCGCGTCTTCATTTTTCGACGAGGCGTCGGTGGCGGCGGGCAAGATCTGGACCGGCGCGATTTTTTATTCGGGATTCGAGCTCCTCCGCGTCGGCGTGATCGTCGGAGTGGCGCTTTCGACTCGGGATTTGGCTTCGATCATCCGGGCGCATTTGGCGGTTCAAGCGGTCAAGGTGGCGTGTGGCTACTT
>JAYVXM010000459.1:0-13369 GCA_043785205.1 Bdellovibrionales bacterium | reverse complement strand
GAAACTTCCGGAAGTTACCGGGACGAAGCTGAAAAAACTTTCCGCGATGGATCCCTGGGAAACCGGCAAGTGGGTCGCGTTCGACGAGCTCCTGAACGAAGCTCTCGGCTCGAATTTGAAAATAGTCGTCTTCACGCAGTACCTCGGCATGATGGATCTCATCGGTCTCTGGCTGAAGGAAAAGAACGTCGGATACGTCGAGCTCCGCGGCGATACTCCGGACCGCGCAGTACGAATCCAACGTTACGCCGACGACCCGGAGACGAAAGTCTTCCTTTGTTCGCTCCTCGCGGGGTCGCTCGGAATCGATCTGACCGCCGGATCCGTCTGCATCCACTTCGACCGCTGGTGGAATCCGGCGCGCGAAAATCAGGCGACCGACCGACTCCATCGCCTCGGCCAGACCCGCGGCGTCCAGGTCTTTAAACTCCAGATTCCCGGCACGATCGAAGATCGGATCGCGAGCATCATCCAATCGAAGACCGAGCTCTCGGACGCCCTGATCGAGCAATCGGCCCTCGGACTGAAGGCGTTCTCGCGCGAAGAACTCCTCGAGCTCCTCAGCGTGCCTATTTAGTCTTCACTTCTATTTCGCCGGAGCGCGCCCGCCCGCCTTCGGGCGGATAACGTCGACGGGGCAAACCCGCGCACAGATCGCGCACCCCTCGCAAGTGTCCTGATCGATCGCGAAAATTTTTCCGGTGAAGAAGATACTCTTCGTCGGACAGACAGCGACGCAATCCTCGCAGGCGGTGCAACTCGCGCCGATCTCATATTTTTCGAAGGAATCGCTCATTTCTTCGCCTTTCCGAGTACGGCTTTCGCGGCTTCGTTCAGAATCGCCGGATTCACGCGGAGGCCCCTCAATCCTTCCAGCATCGAGGGTGTAGGTGGCTTGCCGAAGGCGGCCGAATCCGCAAGTCCGAGAATGAGGGCGAGCGGGTGAAGTTTCGGCTGAAGGCGTTTCAAGTAATAGGCCTCCTCGGAGAAACGAATGGCAGGCTCGACCCGCTTTAAAAAGCCGAAGTTCATCGCCGTCATCGCGGAAAGTTCCACCGGTCGGAGCGGAAAGCGCTTCCGCTCCTCGAGGGTCGCGAATTCCCATTTGTAGACGTTCTTCTTTTCGACCTCGGTGAGAAAATTCGCGTACGACGGCGTGGACTCCTTCGGATAGAGCGCGTAGGCGAGCACGCGGCCGAGCCCGAGACTCAGGCCGGCCGAAAATGTATATTCGCTATGAGGAAAAGATCCCATCCGCGCTCCGATTTCATACGCAAAATGCGCGGTCTTCAGCGAGTCGGAAAACGCCGTCGAAAAGGCGTTTTGAACTTCGCGCGAAACCTTCATACGATTCAGGTTCGTGAGGAGAAGATCGAACTGGAGCCCGCCGAGGTAAGCCAAGTCGCTCGCGGCGTAGTTTCGAAGTTCGCAAAACTCTTCGCACATCAGCGCGTACTTCAGTTGTTCCTTCGGATTCGGGCTGAAGCGCTCGCTTTTTTTCCTCGGTAGGGTGTTTCCGATCCGGGCGATCCGAATCGACGCGATGAGATTGCGGGACGCCTGCTTCCCGAGGAGGATGAAGATCCGTTCGAGGATGACCCGGTAATTCACCTGGCCCTCGGGAACTTCGGCGACCCACTCCTTGATTCGGGTTTGGAGGAAATCGACGCGGAGGATGAACTGAGCGTAGACGGAGTTGTCCATTACGATGGGCGCGAAATCGCCCGCGTAACGTTCCTTATCGAGCGTCATTTCGATGACTCTCTTCAAGGTCGGTCCGGGAACTCCGGGGACGAGGTACTGCGATAGGCATCGGGACAAATCGGTCCGCAAAGCTTCGACGCTCATGGTCTTAGTTTGAACCAAAACGGAGGGATGTCAAACGCGAGACTTCCAGAATAAACTATCGGTATATGATCGAGACGACCGCCAAAGAAATCATGACCCGCGATCTGATCCGGGCGACCGAAGACATGACGATCGAAGAGGCCCTGAAGGTGCTCATCAATCATCGGATCACGGGGCTTCCGGTCGTCGATAAAAAGGGAAAGATGAAAGGCGTGGTTTCGGAGTACGACCTCCTCAGCCAGATCTCGCGTTCGAAGAAAAAAAATTCGAAGATCTTCCAGGACAAGATCACCTTTTCGAAGAAAGTGGGCGCGATCTCCGAAGACGCTTCTCTCTCCGAAATCGTGGCCGAATTCATCGACACGAAATATCGGCGGCTCCCCGTGATCGACACCAAAGGAAACCTCGTCGGAATCATCACGCGTCGAGATCTCATGCGCGTCTATTATTATCGTGCGAGGTTAGAAGACTAGATGAAATTGAAACTCGAAGTGGTTCGAGACATTAGCGTTTTAGTCGCCGAGGGGCCGATCACCCCCGAGAACTTCGCCATTCTCCGCGCCGGCATCAAAAAGTTGTTCAAAGACGGTAAGAATAAAATCATTCTCGAACTTCCGGATTCCGGAACCTTTACGCCACCGATTCTCCGGGAGTTCGCTACCTTGAACCTCATGGCATCCGAACTCTCCGGCTCGATCGTCCTCGCGCAGATCGCTCCGCTCACGCGGGCGAAAATCGAAGCGTTCTCGAAACCGCCGGCCGTGCGTTGTTTCACCGATCGGACGATCGCCTCGGAATTTTTCTACCCGAAGGACGCGGACCCGATTCCGTATTCGCCGGCTCCGGCCGCTATTCCGGTATCCGCCCCGCCTCTATCGCCTACGGTCGCGAACCCGATTGCGAGCCCCGCGCCGGTCGCCGCAACACTGAAAGTCGCAAATCCGACGCCTCCCAAGGCCTACGTCCTCGACCCCGCCCCGCCGACCGAAGCCGTCAGCGAAGAGAAGGCAAAACAATTCAAAGCGGAGGCTCGTTCGAAGGAACTCGGCGATCTCGGAACGGTCCGAAAAAAACTCTCCGAACTCGAAGCCGAGAACGCCGAACTGAAGAGCCAGATCGCCGAGCTCGTCGTCACGCGCCGCGACCCACCGGATCTCGAGTCCTGGAAAGAGAAGGTGATGAGTCTCGAGAAACAGCTTGCCGACGCGATCAAAACCGCTCAAGAGGCGACCGCCGGTAAGAAATGATCAGAACCGGCCGAGGTATTTTGCGCTTTCTTCAAAGACGAGTTGGGAGAGCTGGGTTCGAAGTTTCGCGTCCATCTCGGTGAAGAAAAAACCGAGGCGGTAGGATTTCTTCACGGGCGTTGAACCGACTTCGGACCCGTGCCGGATTTCGGCCGCGGCGGAGACGGAAATTCCGAATACGGTGAACGTAAGGGTCACGGGAACTTTCAGCGCCGCTAGCACTTCAAAATCAGTCTTCTCCCGAAAGTGAACGCCGATCCCCCCTTCGGAAACGTTAATCACTTCGGCGGAATAACCGACGCTGCCGGGGTAGACGATGAGAACCGTCGGCTTACCCGGAACCGGTAGGCGCAAAGACTCTCGTCGTTGAACCTTGAAGATCGGCTCCTTGATTCGCGCGTTGAAGTACGTGGGGTCGCCTTTACGAAGCTCACCCTTGAAGAAAATCACGTCCGTGGGCAAGTGAAGTGAAAAGAGGATCTCGCCGAGCGATTCCTTCGTCAGGTCGGACTCGAACGTGGCGCCGCCGGTATATTCCTTCGAAACGGAGATCGACACGAGCCCCGCGGTCTCGTGCACTTTGACGATCCTCGAAGTGTACGAGAACTTCCGCCCGGGCGACCAACATTGGAGCCGGGACTCCCGGGGCACGCCGCTCTGAAGGAGCGGAAGGGTTTCTTCCGGTTTCGCCGCTTCGAAGGGTAATGCGCCTGGTGAGTCGTCCGTCTTTTTTTTCAAGCTTCGGTCTAAACCGTGGGTTCGGTCGAGTAACGGTCGTCCATGAATTTATAAAGGTACTGGTCGATCAGCGAGGGATCGGGCACGACCGCGGCCATTCCATACATCGCGGCCATTCCTTCGGTCGAAAGCGCCGGATTCCCGCGTACGATGGCGACACAGTCGCGTAGGTCAGCTAGAAAGGATTCGATATGGTTCGTGTGGGCGGGGGTGATCATGAGGTGAAGGCACGTCGGCCGTTGCTGACGGTCGAGGTACCACCCACGGAGCTGCATCTGATCCGCGACCGCGTAAACGTCCACGTCCCGGCCGGTGAATCCGAAGATGGTGGCTTCCGGATTTCCGATGATTTCGAGTCCGAGGGCGCGGATTCCGGCTTGAATCTTCCGCGAATTATCCATGCAAACGCGGGCGATCTCGAGGTAACCGTCCTCTCCGAATGCCTGAAGCGTACCCCACGCCGTCGCGATCGCGCCGGCAGGGCGCGTGCCCGGCATGGAAGGCGAAGCGAAGCATCCACCCGGCCAGTCGGCGAGCACGAAGAATTGATAGCGACGCAGGTCCTTATCCTTGTAGAGGACGATCGACGACCCTTTCGAAGCGAATCCGTACTTATGAAGGTCGGCCGAGATCGAGGTGACGCCGTCGACGGAAAGATCGAAGGCGCGGATCGGATACCCGAGTCTTTTCAGAAACGGGAGTAGAAATCCGCCGACGCAGGCATCGACATGCATTCCGATCCCTTTCGATTTCGCGAGGGCCGCGAGCTCGGCGATCGGGTCAATCACGCCCTGTGGGTACTGGGGCGCCGAACCGACGATAAGAATCGTGTTCGAGTTGATCCGTTTCCGTACCGCTTCGACGTCGACTCGGAAGTCCGGAGTCAGCGGGGCCTTGACGATCTTCACGTCGAAATAATGCGCGGCCTTGTCGAACGCAGGATGGATCGAGACGGGGACGATCATTTCCGGCTTCGTGATTTCCGGATGAAGCGCGCGCGCGCGATCCCGATAAGTCTTGATCGCCATAAGGATCGACTCGGTGCCGCCCGAGGTCATCGTTCCGGCGGCGGCCGCTCCCCCGCCGAGAAGATTCGCGGCCATCGATACGACTTCCGCTTCGAGCTGACGCAGGCTCGGAAAGGCCGAGGGGTTCAAACCATTCTGGTGGAAATAGATCGAATAGGCCTTCTTCAGGAACTCGGTGTGCTCGTCGCCGGCATGGTAAACGAGGCTGAATGTCCGACCTTCGTGCCAGTTCGTGTCGTCGTCGTGAAACGATTGAAGCTGTTTCAATATCAGGTCGCGCGAAGTGCCTTTTTTCGGAAGAACGACTTTATTGTCCGCCATAGGCCTTAAGCCTAGCGCGTGCGGTAAAAACCCGAAAGGGTCAAAAAACAGCCCGCATTCAATACATGCCAGGCGGCATGGCCCGAAAACCAGTGTCGATCGGGTGCGCAAACTAAACCGGTATAGTCGAGAATCCAAAACACGTACGAAGCGGCGAAAAGGCCGAGCGTACGGTAGAGCTCCCGGTAGTTCCCGCGAACGCCTCGCCGTCGGGCCCGTACGAAAATGAGGCCCTCGAGCCCGAGGACCACGACGACAAAAGCGGTGAACACGAGGAGCCGATCGGCCTTCACGGTCCCGAGAAGAAGGAGAAGGCCGCCGACGAACAGAATCGCCCCGAGCGCGAGCGGCGAATGACCCTTCATCCAGCCGAGCCGAAGCAAGGACTGAATCACCATTTCCACGGCGAGGAAATTCATAGCCGCCAGATCGGCCGTCTCGAAAACGTAGGTGTAGGACGCATGGTAGAGCGCCGAACAGATCCCCACGACGAGTGCGTAGATCCCGAAACGCGTTTCCACGCTTCCGAGTCCCCGGTCTCCCTCGCGCTTTCCCAATAAGAGCCAAACACCAATCGCGAAATAAGAAAGATTCGACCACGTCTCGGCCGGCGCGACGATTCGCTCGCAAACGTGCGCCTCGCAGAAACGCAGGGTCGCCGGCGACCAACTCGACCACGGACAGTTTTGCAGATTACCGATCAGCTCGAGAAGGTCGTTCATGTTTCGCTTCCTTTCGAATATCCTGAAGGCAACCCTATGGAAACGCTTTTCCCGCTGATGGCGATCGTCTTCTTCTCGAATATGACCGAAGCGTGCGCGGGGTTCGGAGCGACGATCCTCGCACTCATTTTCGGCGCCCGGTATTTCTCGATCGAGGAATTGATTCCGATTCTGGTGCCGCTGAATCTTCTCCTCAGCCTCGCGATCGTGATCCGCTATTTCCGCGACGTCGACCGGAAGGCACTCGTTTCCCGGATCCTGCCGATCACCGGCCTCGGCATGCCGATCGGGATCGCGATTTTTCAATACGCGCCGTCGCGAACGCTCAAAATCGCGTTTGGCGTGATCGTCGTTCTCCTCGGACTCTTCGAGCTCGCGACGGAGGCGGTCGACCGGAAAGGAAGAGCGGGGGGCGCCCGTCCGTTGTCGCGCTGGCAAGGCGCCGCGTTTTTATTCGGCGGCGGAATCATGCAGGGCCTCTATGCTTCCGGCGGACCCTTCGTCGTCTATTACGCGTCCCGTGAAATCCCGGACAAGCGGAAGTTCCGAACCACCCTCGCGCTTCTCTGGCTCATCCTGAATCTCGCGCTAGTCACCTCGCTCGTCGTGACTGGAAAGGTCACGCGGACGACCTTGACGACCTCCCTCTACCTCCTACCGGCGGTCGGGGCCGGGATGATCGCCGGCCTGAAGGTTCACGACCGAGTGAGCGAGGCGGTCTTTCGCCGGCTCGTGTACGTGTTGTTGGTGTTGGCCGGCGCGAGCCTCGCGTTTCGCACGGCGGTATCCGGCTAGTCGACGCAAGTAAGCTCGCCCGCGAACGGGCGGGCTCTGCCCGCGGAAGCGATTTGACCTTTCGCTTTCCGACCCCATATTAATGCCATACGAAAGAGGCCCTCACCATGATCCACATCTTGAAATCGACCGAGCGCGGTCAAGCCGATCACGGCTGGCTGCAGGCGAAACACTCCTTCTCTTTCGGCGACTATTATAACCCCGAACACATGGGCTACCGGGTCCTTAGGGTCATCAACGAAGATCGCGTGAAACCTTCGAACGGTTTCGGCACTCATCCCCACCGGGATATGGAAATCATCACCTATATTCTCGAGGGCGCGCTCGAGCATAAAGATTCGATGGGCACCGGTTCGGTCATCCGGCCGGGCGACGTCCAATACATGAGCGCCGGCAGCGGCGTGCTCCATTCCGAGTATAATCCGTCCGACCGGGAAGGCGTGCACCTACTTCAAATCTGGCTCCTGCCCGACGAAAAGGGCGCGGAGCCGCGGTACGCCCAGAAAAACTTCGCCGACGCCGAGAAGCGTGGCGCGATCAAACTCGTGGCCTCGAAAGAGGGCGAGAACGGCGCGATCGCCGTTCGTCAGGACGTGAAACTCTACGCGAGCGTGCTCGACGAAGGTCAGCGGGCCGAGCTTCCCCTCCGGACCGGACGCCACGCCTGGATCCAAGTCGCGCGCGGTTCGATCGAGGTAAACGGGAATCGGCTCGACCAGGGAGACGGAGCCGCGATCGACGACGAAAAAAATCTCGCCTTCACCGGGGAGAGTTCGAACTCCGAATTTCTCGTCTTCGATTTGCCTTAAGGAGGCGTGATGAAAGCGACCCTCGAATGGAAAGACGCGATGACCTTCGAGGCGAAGGCGCGGGACCACGTGTTCACTCTCGATACGGCGAGCCTCGGCGGACGCGATCGCGGACCTTCGCCGAAGGAGGCGCTGCTCGCGGCGGTGCTCGGATGTTCCGGCATCGACGTCGTATCGCTTTTGAAAAAAGACCGGATCGAATTGAAGAAATTCACGCTCACCGCGAACGCGGATTCGCGGGAGATTCATCCGCGGATCTTCCCCCAGATCGACGTCGTCTTCGATCTCCAGGTCGAATCGAAGGACGCCGAAAGCGAGCTTCCGAAAATTCTCGGCGCGGTCGAGCTCTCGATGACGAAGTACTGCGGCGTGAGCGCGATGGTTGCGCCGACTTCTCCGATCTTCTACACGGTCGTCCTGAACGGAGAAATCGAAGGTCGCGGACAGGCGATTTTTCCGGAGGAATCGGCGTCGAAATCGTGACGGTCGACCCGGACGCTCAGAAGAGTTAGGATCAGACATCATGAAAAACCGGGTTTTCCTCCTCCTCCTTCTCCTCTCCGCCGGCTGCGCGCATCCCTACACCCTCGATCCCATCGACGGAAAACCCGAGTATCTGAACGGCGTCGCGCTCGCGACGCTCGTCATGCCGAAATGCGTCTTGCAGGTCGGCTACCTCTCATCGACGCCGAAGGAAATGCTCGTGAAGGTGCGGATGATGAACAAGGAGAAGGCGCCGATCGACCTCGACTTCACGTCGTTCACGATGAACGGTCCCAAGGAAACCGTGAAGGCGCTCACGATCCCCGCGTCCGATCCGGACCGGTACGTGAAGGATTTGAAAGCCGAGGCGGAGGTCCTCGATTCGCGCACCCACCTCGAAAGCTATCAAGGCGTCGAAGAACTCGGCGCGCTAAGAGGGAACACCGCGGATACCCAGATCGACGCCGCGAAGGACGCCTATCGACATCAGGTGAACGAAGCCGAGGCTTCGCGACAGCAAGCCGACGCGATCCGGAAACGAATCGCCCTGATCGAACCGAACGCGCTTCGCAAAACGACCCTCCGAGCGGGAGAGTCCGCGGAAGGCGCCCTCGTTTTTAGAGCGGATTTCGGCGATACGGGGGTCGTGACGATCGCGTCCGCCCACCCGGCCTGTACGGGCAAGATCGCGTTCATGCTTAAAAAATGAGTCGATTCGCGTCATAACTTACCGTTTTTATTAGTTTTAATAATGACGTGACTTTCTTGACGCACTGCGTTAATTTCTGGCCCGTGCTTTTCTATCCCCCTCGCTCCGCCTCAAGTGTCCTCCGTACCGCTCTCCTCGCGATTCTCGTCGCCATGAGCGGGTGTAACCGCGCGGCGCATGTCCGGCCGCTTGTCCAAAGCCCGACGCCGGAGCAAACCCCGGCCGTCGCCGGAAACTCGCCGGACAAGCCGCCCGATAATTTCGGCGATAACGCCCCCAAGACTCCAGAAGAGGTTAAGGAGGACAAGGCGTCCATCGCGGTTCTCGATAAACTTCCCGACCATGAAATGTCGCGCGAAGAGATGGAGAAAATGATCGCGGACGAGGAAAAGAACATTCCCGACGAACCGACGCCCGCGCCGTCCGCCGGTCCCGACGGATCGCAGAATCTGATCCCTTCCGGAATTCCTTCGCCGACGCCGACTCCGGCGCCTTCCGTCGTTCCCGACGAAAACCCGGGAATGCTGACCGATCACACTCCGGGGAAAAAACCGACGCGGACCGAGCCAAAACAGCCGGATCCGAAGCAGCCCGACCCAAAACACCAGCCGATCGATACGAAGCCTTCCACGTGGCCGGTGACTCATCCCGTGAAGCGGACGCCAAAACCGGCCTTCACTCCGAAGCCGGTCTTCACTCCAAACCCAGTGATTACCCCGAAGCCAGTGGTCACGCCAAACCCAGTGGTTACTCCGAAGCCGGAGGTCAAACCGGAACCGAAGGTCGAGCCGTCAGCGATCCCGTCGTCCACTCCGGTCGTCGACGACGGCGTCGATGCCGACGATAAAAAGTTCGACGAAACCTACTCGGGCCCGAAAACCGTCGTCGACCATCCTCGCTCGACTCCGGAATTCCAGCTGAGCGAAATCGCCGCCGAACTTGGGTCGATGACCCCGAAAAAGAAGTACCTCGAGCTGCAGAAGTCGCTGATGGGAAGCAGCTTGCGGTCCTGTAACTTCTTCTTCGTCGCGGCGCTCATTCAGGCGCACGTCACGGACTCGGAGCATTTCCCGCCTTGGCAAGCGGCGAGCCTCGGCTCGAAATACTTCGAGCCGAGGGGCTGGAAGAAAATCAACCTTGCGACGCTGAAGCAATGGTTCCGCGACGGAAAGAGTTTCGACGTCGCGATCCAGAGAGACGCGCCCAGCGGAATGCGGCACGGCCACGTCGCCATTCCCGTCGGATTGAACGCCGACGGAGACGTCCTCGTCGCGCAGGCGTCCTATCTAACCGAGTCGAATAAAATCGTGACCTACCGGGATAGCTCGCTCGAAGCGAAATTCCGGATCTACGTTCGCCAGTAAGGAACTCGGAGGGTTACTGGGGCTGGAAGACGAGCTCGGCCGTATGGTCGATCGTCCGTTTCCAAGTTCCCGGATTGTCGTATTCGTGATGGAGTATCCGCGCCTTCCCGGTCGCCTCGAGCCGCAGGTCGAAGCTTTCTAGCGAAGCCGGCAAGCGCGAAACGGTGATGCTCATTCCGGTCGAATCGATCGACCCGACCCGCTCGCCCTGATTCCAGAGCTCGCCGCCGCGGATCTCGACGTCGTAAGGACCGTAGAAACTCCAGAAGAAGTCGCAGTGGAAGCTGAGGCCCTCGACATGGATGGAGTCCGCCCGTTGATTCAGGGTCAGCTGGACTTGGACACACTTTCCGCGTTTCGTATCGGTCTCGGTCGCGGTGATGTCGCCCGTACCGGCCCAGGTTCCGGATGTAATTTCAGCGGGAGAATTCACCTGTCCCTGCGCGCCGGATGACGGACTATTCGAGCCCGCGCAAGCTCCGAGGAAAAGGAACACCAACGGAAGAAATTTCGTTTTCATGCAGACTAGTCTTGCGCGAATCGGACCCAATGAGCAAGTCCCGGGGTGCCCCGGACGGCGCGGTACGCTAACGCCCGCCGCCGGACTTCCGGGTGTGTCCATTCCGGTCCGCCGAACGATCTTTCATTTCGAAGCGCCGGTATTTCGCGAGGAGTCCGGAGGGATCGGAAAAATCCGAGTACGAAGCCCGGCAAAGCGCGAGTTTTGCCGAGTAGAACCGGATCGTCTCGTGAATGAAGGACGAATCGGGCCGCGAGCTCAGGGCCTCCACGAAAGTCGGATCATCATTCGCGAGGAAGGGTAAAATCTTTTTCGCCGCGGCCAAAGAAAAAGCGCCGTCCGTGAAGGGAACCGTATTTTTCACTTCCGCCTCGAAAACGGGTGCGCAACTCTTCGCCGAAAGCGTCAACTGACGAGTGGCGTGGCCGAGGTCCTGCGGATCCGTGACGAATTCCGTGATTTTGCAATTCGCATCGAGGCGCACCCACGTACTCACCGCTCCCGACGTACCGTTTCGCTGGCCCTGAATCGCGAATTGGGTAATCTGCTCCTTCCCTTCGTTGCCGACGGCGAAAACCGCGGCGCGCGTGTTTCCGGCGCCGTTGATCAGCGTGACCACGTCCGCCTTCGGCGCCTTTTCGGCATCGAGCCACCGGTAATCCGGAAATTTCCCCGTGCGGTAACGCTCCCGCGTAAGCTCGATCGCGGCGCCGACCATCACCTGAACGACGGGCGGACGGGAATGGGATTCGAGAGTCGCGAACCCGCCTTCCTCGAGAATTCGATCCGCGACTTCGTGACATTTCGGGTCGGACGCCTGGACGAGGCGCGGAATCCCGATGGCCACGGCTCCGGAAACGCAGAGAATAGAGAGGAGGGAACGGATCGCCATCCGTCTCATTTTGCTCCTAGACCGAGCGTTCGGCTAGAGCGATTTGGCGCTCGACGGCCTCGACGCCCGTACCGCCCTCGCTCTTCCGGGAGCGCATGGCGGCAACGTGGGAAAGCTGAGGTAAAATCTCCGCTTCGAATCCCGGATCGATCGACTTCAGTTCCGCGAGCGTCAGCGATTCGATCGTCCTCCGGTTCTCGACGCAGAACTTCACCGTTCGTCCTGACACTTCGTGGGCCTGCCGGAACGGAAGCCCTTTCGCGGCGAGGTAGTCGGCGATCTCCGTGGCGTTCGAGAAGTCTCCGGCGAGCGACGCCTTCATCCGCTCGGGGTTGAACTTGGCGGTGGCAAGCATGAGCCGCATGAGTCGGATCGACGCGAGCGCCGTATCGATCCCTTCGAAGAGGAAGGTTTTATCTTCTTGGAGATCCCGATTATAGGAGAGCGGCAGCGCCTTCAGCATCGTCAGCGCGCCCATAAGGGCGCCGTAGACGCGACCGGTTTTTCCACGAATGAGTTCCGCGACGTCCGGGTTCTTTTTCTGGGGCATGATGCTCGAACCGGTCGTGACGGAATCGTCGAGTCGCACGTAACCGAATTCCGGCGTCGACCAGATGATCAGCTCTTCCGAAAACCGGGATAGGTGCATCATGATCAGCGAAGCGGCCGAAAGGAACTCGACCACGTAGTCGCGGTCGGAAACGGCGTCGAGCGAGTTTTCCGTCGGCGACTCGAAGCCGAGGAGTTTCGCCGTCGCCTGACGATCAATCGGAAACGGCGTCCCCGCGAGCGCGGCCGATCCGAGCGGCATCCGGTTCACGCGTTTTACGAGGTCAGCGAGGCGCTCGCGGTCCCGCGAGAACATCCAGAAATACGCGAGGAGATGGTGCGCGAGCGAAACCGGCTGGGCGTGCTGGAGGTGGGTCATCCCGGGGAGGACGGTCTCCTTCTCCTTTTTCGCGGCGGAGATGAGCCATTCCTGCGTGAGTTTTAACTCCCGATTGAAATCGAGAATCACCGAGCGGAGGTAAAGGCGGGTATCCGTCGCGACTTGGTCGTTTCGGGAGCGCGCCGTATGGAGTTTTCCCGCGACCGGACCGATCGCGTCCGTGAGGAACCGCTCGATTTCGGAGTGGACGTCCTCGGCGGCGGGATTGAACGCGAGTTTTCCCGCGCGAATCCCTTCCCCGACGTCCTGGAGGCCGGCGATGATTTTCTCCGCCTCTTCCTTCGGAAGGATTCCCTGGCCGCCGAGCATGGTGGCGTGCGCGATCGAACCGGCGATGTCGACTTCCCACATCCGTTCGTCGATCGCCATCGAGGCCGTGAAGATTTCGACCTGACGGTCCGTTTCTTTATCGAAGGCGCCGCCCCAGAGTTTTGCCACCGTTCAGCTCCGCTTCCGTTCGATCATTACATCTTCTTCGCGAGGTGAAAGAACATCCGCTGCTGGAGCCCGAAATTCTTCACCATTCCGGTCGACTCCCGCTGGTCGAACGTGGTCGTATCGAACGACGCGAGATCTTCGGAATAGAGCGCCCACGGGGACTCCCGGCCGACGACCGAGAGATTTCCTTTGTAGAGGCGCATCGAGACCACCCCGGTCACGCGCTTCTGGGTATTATTCACGAAGGCTTCGAGGTCGTCCTTGAACGGATCCCACCAGAGGCCCTGGTAGGCGAGTTCGCCCCACTGAGCGTCGACCTTTTCCTTAAACCGAATTTCGTCGCGCGTGAGCACCAGGGCTTCGAGCGCCTTGTGGGCGGTCAGGATGAGCGTCGAACCCGGGCACTCGTAGTTCTCGCGGACCTTGAGGCCGAGCATCCGGTCTTCCATCACGTCGATCCGACCGATGGCGTTTTCGCCGGCGTACTTGTTCGCGCGTTGGACGAG
>JAYVXM010000458.1:0-13435 GCA_043785205.1 Bdellovibrionales bacterium | reverse complement strand
ACGTTCACCCCCTGATGGGTGAAGAACTGGTCGTCTTCGGCGGAAATGAACGCCTGGACGAGCTTTTCCGGAATTTTTTCGTACGGGATCAGGTAGCGGCGTTCCTTAAAAAATTCGCCGATGACGGCCGGCGTCCCCTGAGTCGTGACGACCTGGGAAACGATCGCCGGACGGTAATCGGCGACGGTGATGATGTCGGGTAGGCTCCGCGAGAAATACCAGAAGGCGCCGCCGCCGAGGAGCGTCGCCAGAATGGAGCCCGCGATCGCCGCGATGAAACCCCATTTGATCAAAAACTTCACGACTCCGCTCATCCGATCCCTTTCACTCCGGCCGCCGTCCAACGAGCCCGAGGATTTCGGTCGCGGCCTTGTGGACCGCGTTTTTACCGGAGAATACCGCTTGATTTCGTTTCTTCAGATCGAGGTCGTCGATTCCGGGAAGCGGAACATAAAGGAGCGTCGCTTTCTGGTCCTCGACGAGCTTCCGGAAAAGCTCCGTCGGCGGTTCACCCGCCGAGACGACGATGATCGGATATTTTTCGGTCTGTCGCGCGACTCGGTATTCTTCGGAGAGTTTCCGCGCCGAAGCGTGGACCGACCGGCCTTCGAAATCGACCGGATCGAAACGGTTCGCGCCCGCGAGCGCGCCGCGGAGCGCGCGCCAGAGGTCGCCGGACCGCGCTTCGAGGGGTTCACCAGTCTTCGTGTCCTCGAGCCCGATGTGGAGCCGTCCACCGATCGACTCGACCCGGCGATCGCCGAAAACTTCACGTAGTTTTCCGTCGAGATCGTTCTCAGGCGAGTTCATGCGGAAGGAGAACTTTCCGCTCGCCGGCCCGAGATTCTTTTCGTTGAAACGCAGAAGTGCCCAGTCGACGCGGTTCGGATTCGGTTCGGTAAAGAAGAGCGCCGAGGCGAGCGCGCCAACTTCGGTCGCGTAGACGGCGTGAACCGGGACTTTCAACTCGTGGAGGGCGCGGAGGACGCCGACGTACGCGAAGCCATGCGTAAGTCCGCGGCCGAGAACGAGGACGACGCGATCGGGATTCGCGACCATCTCCGCGGATCCCGTCGGTGCGGGGAGCGTGGCCGCTTCGCCGTTCGGAAACGGGCCGTAGAATTCGGAGGTCGGCGCGGATTTCGCCGTCGAATTCGCGCCTGGATTCGACGTGTTTTCGTTCTCGCGCGCGGAGTGCCCGCGCTTACCCGCCGACGCGCAGGCCGACAGCGAGAGAATCACGAGTGCCGTGATCCCTTTATGTAATCCTCCGCCAATGCGCGAGATATTCGATATTCCCATCGGTGCCTGTAATTGGAGAGTCTATCAAGCCTACCCGCTCCCATCCAAGCCCCTTAGCGACCTCGGTGATCCGATTCACCGATTCCGCCCGCGCCGCCTCCGAAGTGACGATGCCGCCCTTACCGACCTGTCCACGGCCAACTTCAAATTGGGGTTTGATGAGCGTCACAACGTCGCCCACGGGGATTAAATACGGAAAGAGGGAGGGAAGAATCTTATCGAGCGAGATGAACGAAACGTCAACGACCGCCACGTCAATTTTTTGGCGAATCACTTCCGAGGTGAGATTCCGCGCGTTCACCTTCTCGACGCATTCGACCCGCGGATCGTTCCGGATCTTCCAGTCCATCTGATTGAAGCCGACGTCGATCGCGATCACCTTCGCGGCGCCGCCCTCGAGGAGAATTTCGGTGAACCCGCCGGTCGACGCGCCGATGTCGGCGGCGATCTTTCCGGAGACATCGATCCGGAACGCGGCGAGCGCGGCCTTCAGTTTCAGCGCCCCCCGTGAAACGTAGGGGTGATCCGATTCACGAAGGCGAATCGCGACGTCTTCTTCGAACGCGGAGCCCGCCTTCGTGCAGGGCGTATCGGCGACGAGGACTTTTCCGGCAAGGAGGAGCGCTTGGGCACGCTCGCGGCTCTGGACGAGTCCGCGCTCGACGAGAAGGACGTCGATCCGCTTCTTCGCCATCAGAGCCCGTCCCGGATCGCCTTCGCGATCGCTTCGTCCGACCGCCCGAATTCGCGCTCGAGCTCCGGCACGTTTCCATGGGAGACGAAACGATCGGGGTATGTGAAGTAACGCGCGGAGAGTTCGTCCCCGCGGCTCGCGAGATCGGTCGAGAGGCTCCCATGACGAACGCCGTCCTCGAAGAAGATCGCTTCGCGGAGCGCGGGGCCGCGACGCGCGAGAAAATCGAGGATCTTCGCGGGAACGGGTTTCGCCTCGAGAATCGAAAAATGGACGATTTTCCGCGCGATTTCGGGAGGAAGCGCGCGGACGATCTTTCGCACGCGGACGCCGATCGGACCGTAACTCACAAGCGCCTTTTCGGCATTCGCCTCCTCGCCGCTCGCGCGGTAGGCCGCGTAGACGAAGCTCGGATCGTTCGCGGCTTTTCCGCGCGGGTAGCGGACGAAGCACGGACAGCGCGATGCGAGGGCGGAGTCGAGCGCCCCCGCGAGATCGCCGCCGACTTCGGGCGTGTAGATCCGCGTCCCCGGGATGAGTCCCGCGTAGGCGAGGTCGAAGGCTCCGTGGTGGGTCGGACCGTCGGCGCCGACGAGTCCCGCGCGGTCGACGGCGAAGACGACAGGAAGGTTTTGGAGCGCGACGTCGTGGATGAGGGCGTCGAACGACCGCTGGAGAAAGGTCGAGTAGATCGCGCAGACCGGCTTCCACCCGTTCGCGGCGAGTCCGGCGGCGAAGGTGGCGGCGTGAGGTTCGGCGATGCCGACATCGAAATAGCGGTCGGGAAAGCGCGCGGCGAACGGAAGGAGGCCGGTCCCGTCACCCATCGCGGCGGTGATCGCGACGATCGTTGGATCGGCTTCGGCCGCGCGGATGAGCGCCTCACAGAAAAGATCGCTCCAGTTCTTCTCGGCGGCCGGCGCGACCACTTCCGTACTCGGCTTCGTTTTTCCGGAGACGTCGGAGGGCTGGGCGGGGCCGACGCCGTGGTAGAACGCGGGCCGCGCCTCCGCGGGCGAATATCCCTTCCCTTTCTGGGTCATGAGGTGGAGGAGGATCGGCCGCTTCTCGCCCGACGTCCGAATCCCGTTTAGGGTCGCGAGCAGCGTCGTAAGGTCGTGGCCATTTAGCGGACCGACGTACTCGAAACCGAAGAGGCCGAAGTAATCGGCGCCGTGGCCATTCGAAAGGATCTGGTGAATCCCGCCGACGTTCTCGGCGATCGACATCTGGTTATCGTTCAGGATGACGAGCATCGGACCGAAGGGGTTCGGCGACTGGAAATTATTCAGCGCCTCGAACGCCACGCCGGCGGTCAGCCCGCCGTCGCCGACGACGGCGATGGTCCAGTCGTCGCTCCGGTACGCGAAGCCGAGCGCGGCGGAAAGCGAGGTGCTGCTATGGCCGGCGCCGAAGACGTCGTGCGAACTTTCCTCGCGGGCGAGGAAACCGGAGAGCCCCCCGTGGGCTCGGAGGGAGACGAAGTCCTTCGCACGGCCGGTGAGAAGTTTGTGGGCGTAGGCCTGGTGACCGACATCCCAGAGGATTTTATCGCGGGGCGAATCGAAGATCCGGTGGAGCGCGACCGCAATCTCGACGGTTCCGAGACTCGCGCCGAGGTGACCTCCGTTTTTCAGGCAGACGGCGACGATCTCCTGCCGAATCTCTTCGCAGAGGGCGACGAGTTCGTCGGTTCCCATGTTTTTCAGCTCACCCGGGAGCGATCGATTTTCGAGCATGGACGCGTTCGCCCCTACTCTTCGAACGGCTTGGTCTGGGTTTTTCCGTCGGCGCCGATCTTAAGAAGCTGTTCGACCTTCAACTCGGCGCTCGTCAGCGATTCCTGGCAGTGGCGAGTAAGGCGCACGCCTTCTTCGAAGGCTTTCAGCGACTCTTCGAGCGGGAGCGTTCCCCCTTCGAGTTTTTTCACCAGCTCCTGGAGTTGGACGAACGCCTTTTCAAACGTCAGATCATTCGATGTCGATGGACTCGCGGTACTCATAGTCAACCTCGGGAGTTGCCGTCCTAAACCGTCCGGGAAAACGGTCAGTTTTGGGCGCACTGTCGAACTCTTGGGCAGTCCGATCGGCGGGGTCGGAAAACACCCCTGGAATATCCGTAACTTGGGAACGCTAATCTGGCAAAGGTTTTGCTCACTGAGCTGCGGAATGTTCCGCCGTAAAACCCTCACTTTCGCCCTTTCTGCCGCGCTCGGTTCTTCCGTCGCGTTCGCCGGCTACGAGTCGAGCTCGGCGTTCAACGGCCAGCGCGCCTTCAATCCGGAACGCGCCTTCCAGACCCCACGTCCGATGGACGCGCCGATGCCTGTGAACGCTCACCAGATGGCGCTCGCTGATTCGGATAACCGGATCGACCCGAGTTTCCGCGTCCCGGCGCCCCTGAGGAATACCGTCTCGCTCTGGCTTCGCGTCTACACGGAATACTCGAGCGAGCAGACCGTCTTTTTCGACAAGAAGCATCCGGAAGTGATCTATGAAGTGATGGATTTCCGTGACGTAAAACGTACGGCGCGAAATCCGATCGCGTATTCCATCGTCCGGGATCGCCGCTTGAAAAAGCACATGGCCGAGTATCGCGCCGCCTTCGCCTCGCTCGCCCGGAAGTCGAAGCGCGGAAAGCTCACGCCGGATTCGCCGAAACTCAGTTCCCTCGAAAAAAAGATCCTCGCCACGATCGCCGTTTCCGATCACCAGCATCCGATCCGCGAGTGGAACAGCGGCTTCCATATCCAAACCGGGCAGCGCGACTCGATCGTGAGGGGTCTCCTCTCCGCCGAGACGTTCTTCCCGAAGATGGAAGAAATCTTCGAAGAACTCGATGTCCCCCGTGAACTCACCCGGATCCCGCTCGTCGAAAGCTCGTTCAACATCGGCGCCCACTCGAAGGTCGGCGCGCAAGGAGTCTGGCAGTTCATGCCGGCGTCGGGAAAAGAATACATGATGGTGAATCCCGCGCTCGGAATCGACGAACGCCTCTCGCCGCTCAAGGCGACTGTCGCCGCCGCGCGCCTACTTCGCCGAAACCTCGTCGTCGCCGGGAACTGGCCGCTCGCGATCACGGCTTACAATCACGGTTACAAAGGAATCGCCGGCCTCTCCCCTGATTCCCGCGCGACCGCGCTCGACGGCCGTCTCTTCTCGCTCTGCTCGAATAATAGTAAGCGCCGTCATACCCTCGGGTACGCGAGCGCGAACTACTACGCCGAATTCCTCGCCCTCCTTCACGCCGAAGCCTATAAGGACCTCTTCTACGGCGACACGCCCCTTCCGGTCGCGCCCGCCCTCACCTTTCACCGCGTGAAGGCGCCGCTCACCGCGCTCGAGTATTCGCGCCGAAACGGAATTCCGCTCCAGGATTTCCGTCTCTTTAATCCCGACATCCGGAATCTCAACGCCCGCTTGCCCGTCGGTTATTATGTCATTCTCCCGGGGAACGACGGCGAGATCGACGAGCTCATCAGCGCGATCAAGTCGACGCCGACGCGGACTCGCCGCTTCGCGGGTAAGGAACATGGCCGAACCACGCACGCGGTGGGGCGACGTTAATCGTTAATGTCGATCCAAGCCTAAGGCTTAAGATCGCATTTGTAGACCGTTACGGAATGGCAATCCAACCCGCTCACGCGTGTGCAATCGTCTTCGCACGTTTGTTTTACGTCCTGAACCGCGGCGTCGGCCGCCTGCGCACGGGTGTCGCCCCGTCCGTTCCCGTAGTAGGTCGTAATGTATCCTGGGCGGCGAACGTCGCGGGCACAAAAGGCATAGGAAGAACACTGATAGGATTCGGCCGGGATTTCTGCCACGGCCGAAAACGCGGAGAAAATAACCAGAATGAGACTCAATTTTTGTAATACTTTCATAACCATTCCTCTTTGTTTTTCGAGATTTGAAACGCCGCTACTGTGGCGCTATTTCTAGTCGGTCTAGAGGAAAAGACGATCGGAAATGTGCCCGACGTCCCTCACAGTGCTCCAGTCTTGGAGCACCGGACATTCGGGAGCGATTTAAAGATCCGGACTGACGACGTTGATCACGCCCGGCTGAGCGTAGACCAGTTCGGACCAGCGTACGGCGCCTTTCGCGTCGACGATCGTCGGGATCGTCGGGCCTTCGGGGATTTGCACGCCAATATAGCGCGTGCGGCCGGCGCCGAGCGCGGAGTCGGAGACGAGACGATCGTGTTCGTCGAGGAGGTAGCGCTCGGGCACGAGAGAGCTTTTCTTTTCGAGAATGCCGATCTTGAGGAAGCGGGCGTCGATTTTCGATTTGCCGAGCGCGGAGGCGGGTGCGACGCCGGCGATGAGGCCGCTATAGGGGCTAAGGCCACCCGCGAGCTGCGCGAGCCAGCCGGCGACGCGGGTCTCGTCGAAGAAGAAGAGCGGGAACGCGCCGCGGGCGATCGTGCTCGGGCGGATCCGGAAGCGGTTCTTGTAACTTTTTTCGTTCTTGAGGACGTCGACGTAGATCGGGAATTCGTCGAACGCGGCGACGCGCCGGATTTTCAGGCTTCCCGTCCGGTCGGTGATCCCCATCTTCCCGGGCTGGCCGATCACTTCCGCGGTCAAATTCGCGAGGCGGGTTTCCTTGGCGGCGGAAGCGTCGAAGACGGTGAATTCGAGGTCGACTTCACGCGGCTCCGTGACTGCGAGGTGGGTCGCCATTCCACTCTTCACGACGAGCGGGATCGCGCCGGAAAGATTCTTGTCCCGGCTCTTGACGATGAGGAGCGGCTGGCCGGGCTCGACGTTCAGGAAGACGAACTGGCGCGAACCAACTCCGTCGGCGGCCGGATCGTGAGGTTTCATCCCCGCGTCGAGATAGATCGGCGAATCGGAGCGGCCGAGGAGCTGGATTTCGAGGTCCTTCGCGACTTCTCCGAAAACGATGCCGGTTCCGGTATGGGTATTCGTCTTCGCGACCGCGGAGAGGATTCGGATCGAAGCAGTCGAAAGAAGCGGCGTCCGGTTCGTCGACGTCGCGTCGCCCGGCTTCGCGAAGGAAAGCGTCGGCCAGTGTTCGGTTTCGTTCTCATAGGATTCCCACCAGCGCGACTGAGCGCCGTCGCTCGGCCCCTCGAGACTCAGCTCGCGGCGGCAGATCGAGAGGGAGTCCTTTTCGGCGCTCGCATTGAACGCTTCGACGCCGGTCCGGGAAGTTTCGCATTTCCGCGTGTCGACCGCGGGTTCAGCGACGAGCGCGCTCGAAGCGGTGGTGCGGATCGCGGTCGTCAAGGCGGCGACTTTTTTCTTAGGCGAAGCGAAGGAAAACTTCGCGAGGGATTTCTGGACGTCGGCATCGTTCGAGCGGGTGGCGCTCGCGACGGTTGTCGGCGCGGCGGCTTCGCCCGGGCGACCGACGTAGACTTTTCCGCCAAGCGACGTCGTCGAAACTTTCCCGCCCGTCGGAAATCCCGCGCCGGTGGAAGCGTCTTCGTTCCAGTCGATCGTGATCCCTTTGCCATCGCCGTGGATTCCGTGGCCGTAGTCCTTCGTCGTCGCGACGGGCTGAGTAGCCGCGGACGGGCGGGCCGAGAAGTCGCCATCTATAATAGAGTCTTCGGCGGTTCCATTTGAGTAGTCAGTGGATTCTCGTGGATTAGGCTCGTAAACCGCGGCGACGTCCTTTGAATACTCACGTAGATCCGTTGAGTGGTCAGTGGAGTCCGATGGTGAGGTGTTAGCGGTCGGAGAGGAAGAAGGAGGTGAAATCTCGGCTTTCGGATCGAGTCCGGACGGACTCTTCGCCTGAAGAGAGGATGGAGCGGTAATCGGTGAGGATTTGGGGGTTTCCGGAGGCCCCGTCGCCTGTTTCACCTCGGCTTCGTGAGTAGTCTTGACTACTCGAGGCGGTTTCGCCGCCGTCGGAGCCGCATCCGGAATCAAATCGAGGCCGGGAGACGAAATGGTGGCCACCGCGGGCGTCGAAGGGGAAGCCGTCTGAATCTCCCGCGCGGACCGAAGGGTTTCGGCGTCGGCGGTCGGGGTTTCGTCGAGATCGCGCTTCTCGCTGACTTGATTCGCGATCGAAGCTGAGACCGAAATCGAATCGGTGCCGTTCGGCGAAGGCGGCGGGAGCGCGGCGGCTGCGAGTTCGGTTTTCGCGGGCGCGGTTTCGACCGCACCGTTTTCGAAATCGGTTTTCGTTTCCGCGATCGCTTTCGGAAGCGCGAACGCGCTCTCGTCGAGTTCGGGGACTTCGTCGTACTCGAAGGACGGCGTATTCTCGGCGATCGCGATCGACTCGGCCGGAAAATCCTTCGTCTCGACGCGCTCGACGGCGGCGACGAACCGGAAGCGGAGGTTTCGGTAAACTTGAGCGAGTGCCCGACTCTCGACGGCCGGGTCCGGCGCGCGTTCAAGCGCGGCGATTTCCTCGGCGTCGGCCTTCGAGAGGACGATCGGCGTTCCGGAAAGGATGCGCGAGACCGGCGGGGTGGAAACCGCGATATTTACCGGGGAAAGCGTGTTTTTCTGGACAACCATCGTCTTCCGCTTCGCGGGATGGAGGCGGATCTTCGTGAACGCGGTCCGGGTTTTCGGAAGGCTTTCCGAAGCGGCGAACGCCGCGCGGTCGATGAGGCGCGCTTCCTCGGCGATGAGTTTTTCGTCGTCGATCCGGTCGAGCGCGAGCGAGGTCGAACCGAGTTTACGAAACGCGCTCAGGTCGACGGTGACGTCGCCTCTTTCACTGAGCTTATCGATCGTCGTCGCGGAAATCAGGGCGAGCGTACCGGCGGCCACCAGCGTCGTCGCTGCTGTCCACTGACTCCATTCGCGAAAGCGAACCGACTTCGTAGTGAGTGTCCGATCCATGGAACTCGATTGCATGAATATCCTACTGAAAAGAGTAACCACCTTTTTCACTCCGGGCAAGCAATCGGATTTGCCTACCGTCCATAAAGGAAAAGCCCTCAAGAGGTTCTTGAGGGCTTCCGGATAAAGGTTTCAGATGATTGGACTATTTTTCGAGGGACGAGAACTCGTGGCCGGCGACCTGTTGGCGGATGATCGCGCGCTGGAGCTTGAGTTCGTACTTTCGGAAGAGGTCCGGATCGAGCTCCGGATCCTTGAGCGCCCCTTCGGCCTTCTGCTGGGCGGTCTTCGCCCGGGCGGCGTCGATTTCGGAGGCGAGCTCGCAGGTTTCGGCCGCGATCGTGATCTTCCCGTCCCCGACTTCGAAGAAGCCTGAACTCATCATTCCGATGACCGTCTCACCGGTGGTCGACTTGAACGCGAATGGACCGGTTTCGATCGTCCCGATCATATCGGCGTGGTCCGGCAGGATCTGGATCTGGCCTTCGCTTCCGGGAAGGGTGACCGAGTTCACCTCGACGGCCGTCGTGATCCGCTTTTCGGGGGAAAGGATATTCAGCTGCATGATTAGACCAGCGTCTTCGCTTTTTCGATCGCGTCTTCGATCGTTCCGACGAGCAGGAACGCCTGCTCCGGAAGCTCGTCGTGCTTTCCTTCGCAGATTTCCTTGAACGCGCGGATGGTGTCTTCGATCTTCACGAATTTGCCCTTCAGGCCGGTGAACTGCTCGGCGACAAAGAACGGCTGGGAGAGGAACCGCTGAACCTTCCGGGCGCGGAAGACGGTGACCCGATCTTCTTCCGAAAGTTCGTCCATTCCGAGAATCGCGATGATGTCCTGGAGATCTTTATAGCGCTGGAGGATCTGCTGAACCATCCGCGCGACCTTATAGTGCTCGTCGCCGACGATCCGGGGATCGAGGGCGCGGGAGGTCGAAGCGAGCGGATCGACGGCCGGATAGATCCCGAGTTCGGCGATCTGTCGGCTCAAATTCGTCGTTGCGTCCAGGTGGGCGAACGTCGTCGCCGGCGCCGGATCGGTGTAATCGTCGGCCGGAACGTAAATCGCTTGAATCGAGGTAATTGAACCCTTGTTCGTCGACGTGATCCGCTCCTGGAGCTCTCCCATTTCGGTCGCGAGCGTCGGCTGGTAGCCGACGGCCGAAGGAATTCGGCCGAGGAGGGCGGACACTTCGGAGCCGGCTTGAGTATACCGGAAAATATTATCGATGAAGAGGAGAACGTCCTGGTTCTCTTCGTCGCGGAAGTATTCGGCGATCGAGAGAGCGGTGAGCGCGACGCGGGCCCGGGCTCCCGGTGGTTCGTTCATCTGACCGTAAACGAGCGCGGTCTTCGCGATGACGCCCGACTCGGTCATCTCGTGCCAAAGGTCGTTTCCTTCGCGGGTCCGTTCGCCGACGCCGGCGAAAACCGAGAAGCCTCCGTGCTGGGTGGCGATGTTGTTGATCAGCTCCTGAATGAGAACCGTCTTGCCGACTCCGGCGCCGCCGAAGAGACCGATCTTACCACCCCGAATGTACGGCGCGAGCATGTCGATGACTTTGATCCCGGTGTAGAACGGTTGAACTTGGGTCGATTGGTCGCGGAACGCCGGTGGCTTCCGATGAATCGGATAGGATTTCTTCGCGGCGACCGGGCCCTTTTCGTCGACAGGCTGGCCGATGACGTTGATGATCCGTCCGAGGGTTTCGCGACCGACCGGCACCATGATCTGGCTCCCGGTGTTCTGGGCGGGTTGGCCGCGGGTAAGTCCGTCGGTCGAGTCCATGGCGATCGTCCGGACGGTGTTCCCGCCGAGATGCTGGGCCACTTCGAGAACGAGGTTCCACTCCCCGCCTTCAACGGAAGGGTTCGTGACTTTCACCGCGTGGAAGATGTCGGGAAGCATTCCGTTCGCGAACTCGATATCGACGACCGGTCCGATGACCTGCTTGATTCGTCCGAGTTTTGCGTCTTGGGTGGTGGCGCTCATATTAGTTTCTCCGGTTTCTAAAAACGTTGATCAAGCCTGGGCCTTCGCCGATTCGCTTCCCGCGATGATCTCGAGAAGTTCCTTGGTGATGCCGGCCTGGCGTTGCTTGTTGTATTGAATCGTAAGTTTCTTGATCATCTCGCTCGCGTTTTTCGTCGCGTTTTCCATGGCCGACATCCGGGCGCCGTGTTCGCCGGCCTGGGATTCGAGCATGATGCGAAAGATCTGGATCGAAAAGTGTTTCCGAAGGAGCGCCGCAAGGACCTCGTCCGGGTTCGGTTTGACGATCATCATGCCGCCCTTCGCGTTCGCGGGATCGCCTTCCGTCGGCTTCGGGCGAAGCGGCAGATAGTGTTCGACGACCGGAATCTGAAGAACCGCGTTCTTGAACTCGTTATAGATGATTTTTACTTCGTCGTACTCGCCGGCGGTGAACTGCTCGACGATGTGCTTCGAAAGGTCGCTTGCCTTCTTGAAGGTGACTTTCCCCCCGTACGGCTCGAAGAACTCGGCCGATTTATATTGTTTCCGCGAGCGGAAGAAGTCGTAACCGCGTTTTCCGAGGAACGAGAGAGAGACGCTCGCATACTTTTTTCCGTCGGAGGCGATGAACCGGAGCGCGGTCTTAATCGCGATGGCGTTGAAGCCGGCGCAAAGTCCGCGGTCGGAGGTCACGAGGATCAGGAGAAGGCGCTTTCCTTCGGTCGCCGGATCCGCGGCGTCGCGGTCGAGAAGCCGCGAGCTCAGCGTGATCTCCGGAACGCCGAGCATGTGTTCGACGAGCGACCCGACTTGCTTCGCAAAAGGACGATTACTCAAGATCGCGTCCTGCGCGCGGCGAAGCTTCGCGGCGGAAACCATCTTCATGGCTTTCGTCGTCTGGCGCGTATTCGTCACGCTTCCGATCCGCTTTTTGAGGTCCTTGGTACTTGGCATGTCCTACCCGTTCCGAATTAAGCGGTGAAAGTTGAGCCGAACTCTTCGAGCGCGCCGTTCAACGTCGACTGGAGCGCGCCTTCGATTTTCCCTTTTTGCATCCCCTTCATCGTGTCCGAATGTTTCCGATTCATGAATTCGATGAGCTGCTTTTCGTAGCTCTTCAGGGAGTTCAGCGGGAACTTGTCCGTGTAACCCTTCGTGCCGGCGTAAACCATGAGGACCTGCTCCTCGACCGCCATCGGCGAGTACTGGTCCTGCTTCAGCATCTCGACGAGGCGCGAACCCCGGGCGAGCTGCTTCTGGGTCGCGGCATCGAGATCCGAGCCGAACTGCGCGAAGGCCGCCTTTTCGCGGTACTGGGCGAGGTCGAGCCGGAGCGTGCCGGACACCTGTTTCATCGACTTCACCTGGGCGGCGCCGCCGACGCGGGAAACCGAAATCCCGACGTTCACGGCGGGACGAACGCCCGAGTTGAAAAGATCGGTTTCGAGAAAGATCTGACCGTCGGTGATCGAAATTACGTTCGTCGGAATGTACGCCGAAACGTCGCCGGCCTGGGTTTCGATGATCGGAAGCGCGGTAAGGGACCCGCCGCCCATCTTGTCCGAAAGCTTCGCCGCGCGCTCGAGGAGCCGCGAGTGAAGATAGAACACGTCGCCCGGATAGGCTTCGCGGCCCGGCGGCCGGCGAAGAAGGAGCGAGAGCTGGCGGTAGGCTTGGGCCTGTTTCGTCAGATCGTCGTAAACGATGAGGGCGTGCTTCCCGTTATCGCGGAACCATTCGCCGATCGTCACACCGGTGTAGGCGGAGAGGAACTGCATCGGCGCCTGTTCGGCGGCGGTAGCGGCGACGATCACGGTATATTCGAGCGCGCCGTTTTGGCGGAGCTTATCGACGATCTGGGCGACGGTCGATTGCTTCTGCCCGATCGCGACGTAGATGCAGTAAACGCCGCGGCCCTTTTGGTTGATGATCGTGTCGAGAGCGACGGCGGTCTTGCCCGTCTGGCGGTCGCCGATGATCAGTTCGCGCTGCCCGCGTCCGATCGGAATCATCGAGTCGATCGCCTTGATGCCGGTTTGGAGCGGTTCCGAAACCGACTGGCGGGCGACGATACCCGGCGCCTTGATTTCGATTTTCCGCGTTTCCTTGGCGTTCAGATCGCCCTTTCCGTCGATCGGAAGCCCGAGCGCGTTCACGACGCGACCGCAGAGCGCTTCGCCGACCGGCACCTGGACGATTTTTCCGGTCCGCTTGACGGTCGAACCTTCTTTGATGATCGTATCGTCGCCGAGAATGGCGACGCCGACGGATTCTTCCTCGAGGTTCAGAACCATTCCGAAGACGCCGCTGCCGAAGTCGACGAGCTCGCCGGCGAGGACTTTTTCTAAACCATAGATTTTCGCGACGCCGTCGCCGACGCTAATGACGGAGCCGGTCTCCGAGATGTCGAGTTTCTTATCGAAGTCTTTCAGCTGGGATTTCAGGATCTGGGTGATTTCTTCTGGACGAATTTGCATATGGACCTCAGTGAGTGGTCGCTGATTTACCGTAAACCAGGCGATCGCGAAGGGTTTGGAGTTGTGAACGGAGGGAACCATCGTAGGTGATTCCGTTCACGGTGACTTTCAGGCCGGCGAGAAGGCTCGTGTCGACCGTGGACTTGAAGATGACTT
>JAYVXM010000457.1:0-13467 GCA_043785205.1 Bdellovibrionales bacterium | reverse complement strand
ACGTTACGCGCGCGGATATTCCGAAAAAATGCGCCATTACGGGTGGTCGACCACGAAGAGCGTCGCGATGACCCTCTTCGGAATCGCCGAGGCGGCCGGAAAAATCCGGCGCGAAGATCCGGTTTCGAAGTGGATTCCCGAAGCGACGGGACCGGCGTGGGAAGGCGTTCGCCTCGAACACCTCCTCTCGATGTCGTCCGGCATCGATTGGCGCGAAACCTACGAAGCCTCGCCGTTCGACTCGCACGTCGTAACGGCGCTCTACCGGACGGCGGCGTCGTACGATTTCGGCCTCTACCACGCGCTCATTCGGAAGCGAGTCGCTCCGCCCGGCGAGCGTTTCAACTACGCGAGCGGCGACACGAACCTCATGATGCGCGCCCTGAAAAAGGCGCTCGGACCCGCGTACGACGATTTTCCGTGGGACCGGCTCTTCACCCCGATCGGAATGGCGAGCGCCGTCCTCGAACGCGACGGCTCGGGAACGTTCGTGGGTTCCTCGTACCTCGAAGCGACCGCGCGGGACTTCGCTCGTTTCGGCTATCTCTTTCTCCGCGACGGAAAGTGGAACGGAAAAGTCGTCGTCCCCGCGGAGTGGGTGAAGCTCGCGCGTACCCCGTCGCCCGGGATGGCCCACCTCCGCCTCGACCATAGCCCGCCGGACTCGCCTTACGGGTATAACTGGTGGCTGAATCGTCCGATGCCGGAAGCCCAGATCGGCAAACCCCACCCGGACTTTCCGGACGACATGTTCTTCGCATCCGGACACGAAGGTCAGGAAATCGCCGTCGTTCCGTCCTGGGATCTCGTCGTTGTGCGCCTCGGGTGCGACCGCTTCGGCGGCCGGATCGACCTCGCGAAAGTCGGCGCGCTTCTGAAGGCGGCCCGTCGATGAAAAGGGGTGCCAAGAAAATCGCGATCGGAACCGGGATCGTGATCGGCGTCCTCTGGCTTTATACAAAGCTCATGTGGCCGAGCACGTTCACCGACATGCCGGAAATCCTCGCGAATCTCTACGCGAAGGAACTTTGCACCTGTCGCTACGTCATCGGGCAGAGTCTCGATCGTTGCTTCGAGAACCACGGAATCATCATGCGCCCGACGACGCTCGAGTGGAACGCGTCCGACCGCAGCGTCCGGGTCCGCGTCCTCTGGGCGACGAGCACCGCCCACGTGGTCTCCGAACGCTTCGGATGCGTCCGGACGAACTTCGGTCGAACTCCGTGACCGCGTTCCTCGATACGGCACGGGCCCGTCAAAGGTTCGACGGATCTTCCGGAGCGGTCAATATTCGCCGATTGTCCGTTTAGGACGGACCGGAGTTTCCCGAGAAGTAGGGTATGAAACTCCAATGCTCGGTCGGTCCCCTCCGGACCGGATTGATTCTTTTCGCGTCCGTGCTCGCGTGCGGATCGGCGATCGCCGGCCGAAAAGACGGTAAACCCTTTCATCCGACCTACGCGAACGCCCCGAATCCCGGGCTCATGCCCGAAACCGTTGTCGAACTCGACGGCCAATCCTGGTCGTTCGCGGTCGGTGACGATCTCGGTCACGTTCGCGGCACCGCCCGTCAGGGCGCGTTTCCGCACACCATTCGCTACGGATTCGCGCCGGAATCGGATCTCTCGGGCGTCGACTACGAAGCGCTCCGGGATCCCCACTCGAGTAAAGACGTCGTTTGGTATAAGAAAGAAATCGTCCTTCCGAACGACTGGCACGGAGCCGTCCTCACGCTCGAAGGCGTCGATTACGAATCGGAAGTCTACCTCGATGGCGTCCTCGTTCGGACCCACACCGGCGGCCACGCGCCGTTCGACGCCGATCTCGGTAAATTCCTCGGCAAAGGGGAAGTCGTCGCCGGCGGACGCAAACATACGATCATGATCCGAGCGGAAGACGATCGCCTCCGCCGAGATATCGCCGTCGGCAAGCAGGAACGCCGCGTGAACGAAGGAGTGATCTTTTACGGAAACAGCACGGGCGCCTGGAAAGGCGCCCACCTCCGCAAAGTGGAGGAAAATTACATCGCCGACGCGAAACACGATACGACGGCGGAAGGTCTCTTCAAATCCGACGTGAAGATCGCGGGCGCCGGGAAATCGAACCTTTCCGTCGTGGCCGAAGTCGTTGACCGCGAAACGGGAAAAGTGGTGGGCACCGGCACGGCGCGGGTCGCTCACGGCCAAGCCCGGCTCGAGATCAAAGTGAACCAGCCGAAACTTTGGTACCCCGATCATCCGACGCTCTACGACGTGCGCATGAAGTTGGTCGACTCCGGTGCGGCGAGCGGCGTCGTTCACGACACGATCCGTTCCTACTGCGGTTTCCGTTCCTTCGCCCAGGACCAAGGGCACTTCTTCCTGAATCACCGGCCGACCTATCTTCGGGGCGTATTGAACCAGATGGTTTTCCCGAAGGGCCTCTACACGCCCGAAACCCTCGAAGACAACGCGAACGATATTCGCCAGATTCGCGAACATGGATTCGATTTTCAACGCGTCCACAATACGACTCCGAGCTGGCGAGACATCTACGATATGGAGAACGGAGTGCTCGCCGTCGATCCGAAAACGGGCGCGACGAAACGGCTCGGCATCGGCTGGGCGCTCGAAATGCCTTCTGCGCGCGACTTACGCGATCCGGCGGCCCTCGACGAGTACGTTCGGCAGTGGAAAGACATCGTGAACGCCTACGGCCACGGTCATCCGGGACTCTATTATTTTGTGCCCGGAAACGAGGACTGGGGCATGCTCGAGGACGCCGACCACTGGGCCGGAGTGAGCGACGCCGAACGAGAAGCCTTCCAGAAAAAACTTTATCACGCGACCATCGAGAGCGCTCCCGAAGGCGCGCTCGTCAGCGTCGAGGACGGTTGGCGGCAAATCACCGGCATGCAGCACGGAAAGCCCGTCAAAGGCGTGAATTCGAAGCAGCTCATTTTGAGCGCCCACGACTACCGAGGTAACGGACGCGAATTGGTCGAAGCGTACGGTGGAGTATCCGTCGCTGCGCACTCCGGGACGGAATTGCCGAGGAACGGGAAAGAACTTATTCTGAACGGTTACGAATTCGCGGGCGACGAGTCGGCATTTATGATCGGCGAATTCGGAGGAAAATCGTACGCCGCCCCGGGCGTGGAAAACGTTTTCGGTTACGGTTCGGTTTACCGCGATCTGCATGAGTGGACCCGGGACAGCCTCGATCAGCTCCACGCGATCGGAAAGCTCGGCATCGTCCGCGGGGGTTACGTCTATACTCAGGTGCGGGACGCGGGCGCGAAGCCCCACCGGAAACTTCGACCGGGCGAACCGGCGGGGGAGTTGAACGGATTTCTCTTCGCGAATGGAAAGCCGAAGAGCGATCCTCATGCTTGGGCGAAAATGAATCTCGGGAACCTCGCCGAGCGCGAGAAATTCCTTCAAGAGTATTTGAAATTGCGTCCCGATTATTCGAAGGCCGGAAAGCTCAGTCATCTGCCGAAGCATCCACTGAGCCTTTCTCCGTGGTGCCCCGAAATCCTCCGCTAACGCGGACTATTTTCGGCAGTCGACCCGAGCGGCCGAGGGAATGCCTTCCGACGCGGGAACGCGATTCCCGCCGCCGTCGACCACGCATCGGCGAACGGCCTCCGGACTTTGGCCCGCGACGCGTTCGATTTCGTCCTGATTCACCGTGCGGTTCTGAAAGACCAGGAACCCGAGCACGAGGGCGGTGACGAAAACCGAAAGGCGGATCGCGTTGGCGAGTTCGCGGCGGAACTCGTGGGAAAGCTCTTTTAACTTCATGACGACTCTCCGGGGAAAGGGATGACGGCGAATTCGAAAGACCGGGATTTAGAATAGCCGAACCGGAGCGCGGGCGGGAGGTCAGGGATTGCCCAGCGAAAAAGATTCGATTCCGTCAAAAAACCTTCGGAAGAAGGCTCCGAGATCTTTCGGATAGACTGAAGGGGTGAAGTGTTCCACGGATCGCATGGAAGCGATCCTTCTCTCAGTTTCGCTCTCAGTTTTGCTCGCGGTCGGTCTTTCCACCTCGTTTGCGGAGGCGGCGGCACCGAAGGTTCGGGTCCGGATCGTCGACGGCGTACGGAGCGTGTTGATTCGGGGATTCGACCTGAAGTTCCAGTCCGTGAACCGCGAGGATCTGAAGATCCAGCAGGCCTCCGCGCTTCGCCAGCTCGCCGGCCGGCCGAGCCTCTCGGCGCGAAGCGATCGCCTCTCGCAGTGGCGCGTCGCCTGTCCGAACGGCGGCGTCGTTCAGGCGGAACAACTCGGAAACGGAAGGTTCCCCCTTCGCACCGTCTACTTCGCGGGACCGGTTCGGGTCGAAAGCCCATCCGGATTCGTGACCGTGAAGGGAAAGCCCTACCGCGAGAAAATTTTCGTCCACCCCCTCTCGACTCGTCATGGCTGGCAATGCGAAGTCGTGAACCAAGTCGACGTCGAGAACTATCTCGACGGACTCGTGAACGCCGAGTTCTCGGCGGCCTGGAAGCGCGAAGCGATCGACGCCCAGGTCGTCGCCGCGCGCACCTACGCGTATTACCAGATCAAGCTCACGGCCCGTAAAGGCGGAAATTTCGACCTCGATTCGACGATCAAGGACCAGGTCTACGACGGATCGACGCGCGAGGATTACCGATCGCGCCTGAGTGCCATCCGAACCCGGGGTCAGATCCTGAAGGCGTCCGCGAAGGACGAATGGCCGATCAAGGCGTACTACCATTCGACCTGCGGCGGAACGACCGAACTTCCCGAAGTCGTGTGGGGCGCGCCGATGAAGGGATTCCGAAACCGCGTGGTTTGTCCGTACTGCCGGAACTCGCCGACTTTCGTTTGGGACGTGCCGCTCGCGGCGAAGGAGATCGCGCTCGAAATCTGGAAAGGCGCGCGGGACCTCGGTGCTGGCGATCGCGATGCCATTCGCGCATGGCCGCTCACTTGGGAGCGGGAACTTCGCGAGAGCGAGCTCCTCGACTTACGGGTCACCGCCCAGAACGCTTCGGGGCGCGCGGAACGCGTGACCTCGCGCTGGAAGAACACCGAAGGCAAGGAGTACCTCCTCGAAATGCCGGGCACGCTTTTCCGGTACTGGATCGGTCCGAGCCGATTGAAGAGCACCGTCTTTCAGGTCCTCGCCGCCGGAAAGGACCAGTGGGTTCTCCGCGGCCGCGGTTTCGGACACGGCGTCGGTCTCTGCCAGTGGGGTGCGAAAGCGCTCGGCGAGAGCGGGAAAAAGGCGCGCGAAATTTTGAAGTTTTATTATCCCGATACGGTCATCGCCCGGGCCTGGTGAAGAGGGTTGTAACCCATCGAAATTATTAATATTTAAAGCGTGTACGGGTCCGTTCAAAAAATTGACTTATTTGATCCGGTATTATAAATCTTCTTTCCGCACCGGGGTCCCCGGTGCGAAATTCCGGACCGCCTATGTACACGCGATCACTCCCTTCCATCGGCCTCTCGCTCGCGCTTCTCGTCGCCGGACTCGCCCCGGTCGTCGGCCAGGCCGGCGTTTCTTCGCGGGAGAAGCTCGCGGCCGCCGCGGAGGCGCTCGACGCTTCCCCCGAGGAAACTCGCGCGAGCGCCGCGAAGCGGGATTTCGATCGGAACTTCCAACTCGAGACACCCGCCGCCGTCACCGGCCAGGAACCCGACTTCTATCGGACCTTTCGGCGCGCGGTTTCCCGACGCGTGGGCCGGAAGCACGTCATGGTCACGCCGGACGTCGCGTATGGAATCCTCTTTACCGGTCCGTCGACGTACCACGAGGGGGAACGGACGCCGATTCCGCCGGCTTCGACGAATAAGATCTTCACGCTCGCCCTCGTCTTAAAGGAGCTCGGCGGCGACTTCACGTACGACACCCGGCTCACCTGGATGAGCGCCGACCGTCCGACCGAAGCCGGATACCTCACCTTCGTCGGCTCCGGCGACCCGTCGATCGCGACGGCCGACCTTCCTAAGCTCGCCGAAGAGTACGCCGCGAAACTTTCGGACGCCGGCATCCGGAAAATTTACGGTGCGCTCCGCTTTTCCGCAACCGATCCGCGCTGGAATATCCGGACCGTGCCGGAAGGCTGGTCGTCGAAAGACATCGGTACCGCGACGGGGTTCATCCCCGACGCGCTCGGCACACTTATTCCCGCGCGCGTGAAGACCGTACTCGCGGCCGCTTTCGCGAAAAAGAGAATCCAGTGGACGATGGCCGCCGCCCCGTTCGCGGAATCGGTCGGCACCGCCGCTTTCGCAAGCCACCGTTCGGCGCCGCTCCGCGAACTCATCCAGCCCTTCGCGCTCCACTCGATCAATTATAAAGGCGAAGCCTTCCTCCGGAAGGTCGGGGAACTGAAAGGTTCGCCGACCGCCGCGAATCTCCACGAGGCCGGCCTTCCCCTCCTGAGGAAGGAAGTCGCGGACCTCCTCGGACCGGGCGGCGGTTACGAAGATCTCGTCATCAACGACGGCTCCGGCCTCTCGCGGACGAGCCGAGTGACGGCCGAAGCGATGGTGAACTTCCTGGCCGCCGTCCAACGCGAGGATTTTTTTCCGGATTTTCTCGCCGCGCTCCCGACAGCCGGTCGATCCGGAACGCTCGATCACCGCATGAACGGGACGTCCGCCGCGGGTCGCGTGCACGCGAAGACCGGAACGCTCGACGGTTACTACCAGCTCGTCGGTTACCTCGCCGAATCCGCGGCGGCGGGGACGGTCTACCATCCGTTCGCGATTCTGACCGAGACCGCGGCCGCGAACGCCGGATATTGTCATTCGGTCGAGGATGCGGCGGTCGAAGCGCTGACGAATTGGATGCTTTCGAAATAAAGCCTATAAAACTCTTTAAAATAGATGCGCGCGAGGTATTTGTGCAATAAGACTGAAACGTGTTTTTCCCTAATATCGGAGCGCCCATCGTCCATGAGCGAGCTAACCCTTCTTTCTGCTTACGACTTTCATCTTCCCGAATCGCAAATCGCGCAGCACCCGGTCTCCCCCCGAGATCATTCTCGGCTTCTCGTCGTTCATCGCGAGAGCGGAAGAATCGAACATCGCACATTCCGCGAACTTCCGGAGTACCTTGACGAACGCGACCTCCTCGTCGCGAATAATACGCGCGTGATGAAAGCGCGCCTTCCCGGAACGCGCGTTCTTTCGGCACTTGGCGCTCCGCTCGTCCTCGGCGGGAAAATCGAAATGTTGCTCCTCGAGCGCGTAACCGCGGACGAACCGGGCGGCGCCGACGAGAACGGCGAAGGTTTTTTTTACTGGCGAGGCATCTTCAATTCCGCGGCCCGGCAGCTCGCGGGCTTCCGCTTCGTCATTCCGCGTCCAGACGGCGGAACGCTCGAAGGCGAAATCGTCCGCGGCGCGAAGGAATCCCCGAACGGAACGGTGGTCGCCCGCTTCCGTGAGGACCCGATCGCCGCCGGAGTCGGAGAGCTTCCGCTTCCGCATTACATCAAGGAGAAGTCCGACGAATCGGCCTACCAAACCATCTACGCCAAGGAACGGCGTGAAGGCGGTTCGGCCGCCGCGCCGACCGCGGGACTCCATTTCACCGAAGCCGTCCTCGGCGCCGTTCGCGCGCGGGCCGCGCGTTGGGACGAAGTCACCCTCCACGTCGGACTCGGTACCTTCCGGCCGGTGAAGAGCGAGGATATCCGCGCCCATCACATGCACGAGGAGCGCTTCTTCGTCGGCGAGTCGACGGCGGACTCCCTCACGCGTCACCGAACCGTGGGCGGCCGAGTCCTCGCGGTCGGCACGACCTCCGTTCGCACGCTCGAAAGCGTCTACAATCCCGAAACGCGCCGGTACCGCGCGGGTAGCGAAGCGACTTCCATCTTCATCTATCCGGGTGGGCGCGGGATCCACGCCGTGGACCGGCTCCTCACGAACTTCCACCTCCCGAAATCGACGCTCCTGATGCTCGTCTGCGCGTTCGGCGGGCGGGACTTGATGCTCCGGGCCTATGCGGAGGCGGTGAAAGAGGGATACCGTTTCTTCAGCTACGGCGATGCCATGCTGATCTTATGACGAACCCCTCCGCTCCGAAATACCTCGAAAAGAATCTCGTTGTCGGGCCGTTCCAGTGCAACTGCCGGATCCTGATGTGCCCGTTTACCGGCGAGCTCGCGCTCATCGATCCGGGCGACGAGCCGGCGAAGATTCTCGCGGCGCTCGAGAAAATCGAATGGAAGGACGCCGAGGGGACGGCGCGGCGGCCCCGCTTGAAGTGGCTGCTCCATACCCACGCGCACCTCGATCATATCGGAGGAACTCGAGGCGTAGTCGAAGGGTGGGGCTCGCGTCCGTCGAGTCGGGAGGCGCCTCCGAGCGGGGGGGCCGCTCCGGCAATCGCGCTCCATCCGAACGATCTCCCGATTTACAAAATGTTGAAGGAACAGGGGAAAATGTTCGGCCTGTCCTACGAGGAACCGTTGCCGGTGGGAAAATTTCTCGAGCACGGAGAAGTCCTTCCGCTCGGAGAACTGAAGCTCGAGATCATCCACACCCCCGGCCACTCGCCCGGTAGCGTCGGGATTCGCCTGCACGAAGACTCGAAGCTCGCCGCCCCCGAAACGGTTTTCAGCGGCGATACGCTCTTTCAGGGTTCGGTGGGAAGGACCGATCTTTGGGGCGCGGACGGAGACCTCATGTTCAAGATGATTCGCGAGCGCCTCTTCACGCTCGACGGCGACACTCGCGTTTGCCCGGGACACGGACCGGAATCGAAGATCGGCCTCGAAATGCACGGGAACCCTTTTTTCAAATGACGGCTAAACTCAAAATTAAAATTTTAGCGGCTTTCATCGCTAAGTTTGAAAGGGAAGCCGAGTCCCTCGGCGCCGCCGCGAAAGCCGCCCACGAGGCCGCGACTCACGAAGAAAGTAAGGCCGAAGACGCCCACGACACGCGCGGAGTCGAGGCCTCCTATCTCGCCGGCGCCCAGACCGCGCGTCTCGCCGAACTGAAGTCCGTCGTGCTCGAATATAAAGCGCTCCTCGCCGACGCCGAAGTCCGCGGGGAAAGGAAATCGGGTACGGCGATCGCCGTCGGGTCGCTCGTGGTGGTCCAGCCTCTCACCGCCGTGGATTCCGCGCGCCCGAAGGGGGCCGCTCTGCACGCGATCTTCGCCGCCCACGGCGGCGGCACGACGGTCGAAGTCGATGGGCGGACCTATTCCGTCTTTACGCCGAATTCGCCGATCGGCGAAGCGATCCTCGGCGGCGCGACCGGTGAAGTCGTCGAGATCGAATCGAAGGGCGGAAACCGGGCCTACCGGATCGACGGCGTCGCCTGAGGCGGGATTATTTCAGCGATGCGCACGGATTCACTTTCGAGTCCGGCAATATGTAATTTCCCGGGGCGAGCGGTTTCCAGCCCCGTCCGAGAACCGCCGTGTAATTCACCGTCGCCACGGAAGGATTCGTGCCGCTCGGAACGAAGAAGTAGTCGTCCGCGCGGTAGTGGCCGCACTCCGGTTCCGGCGAGGACGCATTCTTCAGCCGCCAGAGGAGCATGAGCGCGATTCGTACGCGGGGTCCCTGATAGTAGTTCATGCGCATCGGGACCGCGAGGCCGTTCGCTAAATGCAGTGTCTGGGGCGCGCATATGAAGTCGTTTCCGTGCGTGCCGTCGTTGTCGATCCAGCGCGAATAGTTTCCGTTCCCGGCGACGTCGAGGTCGAGGGTCGATCCGTCATCCGAAAGGAGCGCGAGTTCGTAGTCCCCTTCCGTGTCACCGGTCGTGAGTTGGATGTTCGCGGAGCCCCGGACCGAGAAGTATTCGTCGAGCACGTTCCCGGCGAGATCGGTGAGCTTAGTCCCGGAGTCCTGGGCTGCGAACCCCTCGGTGAAGGGACGGGTGGAAACCGCGAGCTGGCTCAGGATGAGCCGCACGGGCGAGGTCACGACGTCGGGTGCGCCCGGATCGAAGGAAGCCGTCGAAAGATTTCCGGCCGTAATGATCGAGGAAGTCGACGGAAGGTAGGTGAGTTTCGATTCGATGCCGTTCGTGTGGGAGGTGTTTCCGCCGCCACCGAACGGATCGCAAACCGTCGGCACGCCCGGAATTTCCGCTTGCCCGATGAGCGGCGCGACGGTGAAGCCGGTGTTGTTACAGCCCTGGAGAGCGAACGCCAGTGCGACGAAACCGGAGACATAGGTTGGACGACCCATAAACTGAAACCCCTTACGTCCGATTTTATCGGACTTTTCCGGCCGAAAGAATGGGTCTCGGGGGACGCACCTCCGGGGCGCGCCGGCCCTCCTAAACCGGGGAAGGCGCCGCCATCCCTCGCTTTTCCCCGACAGTTCCGCTAGAACCGCGCCGTGGCCCTCCAATTCGAAGTCGAAAAAACGCTCCTCGGCGAAGAGGGGATTCCGCGCGCCCGGGCGGCGAAGCTCACGCTTCCCGGACACGCGGGCCGCGCGCACGAAGTGCTCACGCCGACGTTCATGCCGGTCGGAACCCAGGGCACCGTGAAGGCCGTCGCCACCCGCGAACTCCGCGAAATGCGCGCGCAGGTGATTCTCGGGAATACGTATCACCTCTATTTAAGGCCGGGACACCGGCGGGTCGAGCGGCTCGGCGGTCTGCATAAATTCATGAATTGGGACGGCCCGATCCTGACCGACTCGGGCGGCTTCCAGGTTTTTTCGCTCGCCGATCTCAACAAGATCGACGACGAAGGGGTGACCTTTTCCTCCCATATCGACGGATCGAAGCACCGATTCACGCCCGAGCTTTCGATGGAGATCCAGGCCGCGCTCGGCTCCGATATCGTGATGGCGTTCGACCAGTGCCCGCCGTATCCCGCGACCGAGGCCCAGGTGCTCCAGGCGATGCGGCGGACGGTCGCATGGGCGGAGCGGGGCCTTCGTTCGCCGTTGAAGCCCCACCAAAACCGCTTCGGAATCATCCAGGGCGGGCTCTACGAATCGCTTCGCGTCCAGTCGGCGAAGGAGATCGGCGCGATGCCGTTCGACGGCTTCGCGATCGGCGGACTTTCGATCGGGGAGACGCCGGAGCTCATGCAGAAAATGGCGTATTACACAGCGCCCCACCTACCGGCCGGGAAACCGCGCTACCTCATGGGCGTCGGCCGGCCGGAGGACCTCGTCGAATGCGTTCGCGCCGGAATCGACCTCTTCGACTGCGTGATGCCGACCCGAAACGCACGGAACGGAACGCTTTTCACGAGCCGCGGGAAGGTGAACATCAAGAACGCACAGTATCAAGACGATGCCGCGCCGCTCGACCCTGAATGCCCATGTGAAGCCTGCACCGAGTACTCCGCGGCATATCTCCGCCATCTTTTCGTGGCTGGCGAAGCCCTCTCTGCCCGGCTGAATTCGATTCACAATCTGACGTATTACCTCACGATCATGCAGCAGATGCGTCAGGCTATTCTCGAGAATCGGTTTGACGAATGGCGTGCGTCTTTCTATACCCGAAGGACTAAGGAAAAAACCTGAAGTTCTCACTAGTTGAGGAATAAGGATAAACCGTTTTGAATCGGTTTAAATCATAGTCCGGGTCCCGCTTTCGCTCCCGGGCGAACGCGGCCGCGCCTCCGGGAAATTTACAAAGGACCATCCATGATTTCGCGTCTGACCCTACTCTTCGCTTCGCTCTTCACCGGCCTCGTTTCTTCGATCGCCTTCGCCGATGGGACTGCGCTCCCCGCGGGGACCGCGCCCGGCGCTCCGGCCGCGCCGGGAACGGGCGCGATGCTCGTCCCGTTCATCGCCATGTTCGGAATTATGTACCTCTTCATGATTCGGCCGCAGCAGAAGAAATTGAAGGAGCAGCAAAACATGCTCACCGCCTTGAAAGAAGGGGATGAGGTTTTGACGAGTTCCGGAATCCTTGGCACAGTGAAGAGCATTACGGATCGCATGGTGACGCTGGAGATCGATCGGGACGTGAATCTTCGCGTTCTGAAAACTCAGGTCTCGGCCGTGCTCAAGGGTGGAATGCCCGACAAGCTCGCCTAAGATTCGTCGGCATTTTTTTCGTTGGATTGGGAACCGGCGGCAGAGTCCGCGCGGAAAGGAATTCGTCGATGACGAAGGTTTGGTGGGGAAAGTTCGTTCTCTTGGTCGCGGCCGTGATTTTTTCGGCGATGTATGTTTATCCGACGATCGCCGGACTCGATCCGGAAACCTCGAAATTTCCCGTAAAACAGAAGATGAGCATGGGCCTCGACCTTCAGGGCGGGGTTTACATGGTTCTCGGCGTCGACTTTAACCGCGTCTATAAAGAAGTGGTTTCCCGCCAAGCCCAGGGCATGGCGATGAGCTTCAAGGAGAAGGGCATTACCGTCGCTTCGACCGAAATGGCGAAGGACGCGCCGGTCGACGATCCCCAGGTCGACGTCCATTACGACGCCGCCAAGGCCGCCGAATTTAAAGATTCGGTGAAAAAGGAGTATTATACGCTTCGCCTGATCGACGATAAACCGGGCGTCGCCCGCCTCGGAATTTCGCGCGACTTCAAGCACGACGTTCGCGAGAAAACCCTCACCCAGTCGATCGAAGTCATCCGGAACCGGATCGACGAATTCGGCGTTTCGGAACCCGCGATCACTTCGCAGGGCGAAGATCGAGTCGTCGTCGAGCTTCCGGGCGTGAAGGACGTCGATCGCGCAAAAGATCTGATCGGGAAGACCGCCCGCCTCGAGTTCAAGATCGTGAACGATGGCGTGATGTCCGAAGGCCAGCTTGCCGGCATGATCCAGAAGGCCGAGGAAGAGAATAAGATCTCCTTCGTCGAAGGGAAGAACGCCTTTTCGGAATACGCGAAAAAGATCAACGACCTCCTGAAGGACAAGATTCCCGCCAATTCCGAAATCGCCTTCGAGCGCGTGAAGACCGGCCTCACTCCGGATTCGCCGACCCAGCGGGTTCCGTACCTCCTCTTCTCGAAGGTCGACGTGACCGGCGACGATCTTCAAGACGCGGGCGTCGGGCTGAACCAGGAGCGGAACACTCCCGAAGTCACCCTCACGTTCAATCCGCGCGGAGCGATCAGCTTCGATAAGGTTACCGGCGAAAACGTCGGCAAGCGCCTCGCCATCGTGCTCGATAATATCGTCCACTCCGCGCCCGTGCTCCAAACGCGGATCAGTAACGGCCGCGCCGTCATCACCCTCGGTCGCGGAAACCACGACCAAATGATGAAGGAAGCGAAGGACATTTCGACCGTCCTCCGCGCCGGCGCGCTGCCGACCCAGCTCGACTTCCTCGAGCAACGGGTCGTCGGACCTTCGCTCGGCCAGGACTCGGTTCACAAGGGCGCGATGGCCTCGCTGATCGGCGCGGCGCTCGTGTTCCTCTTCGTGATTTTCTACTACCGCGTCTCCGGCATCATCGCCGTTGTCACGCTCGTCCTGAACGTCCTCTTCGTGCTCGCCTGCTTGGTCGGACTCGAAGCGACACTGACCCTTCCGGGCATCGCGGGG
>JAYVXM010000456.1:0-4300 GCA_043785205.1 Bdellovibrionales bacterium | reverse complement strand
CTCCAAGGATATTGCGATCTGTAAGCGCGCATCCATGGGCGGGAAGTCCCTCGCGGACACGCTCGGCGATCTCGGCAAGACCGGTGATACCGACTTCGACAAGCCGGATCCTTCCGTCGTGACCCAAATGGACGACGAACATCCAGCGGCGCAATGCCGGCTCGATACGTACTTCCAAGGCGCGCTCTGTAACAAGTCGAAGGACGTGGCGAACGACGCGACCGATCCGACCATCGGCGCTTGCTCGCAAGAAAAAGGCGAAACCCTCGGGATTCGCCCTCTGTGCTGGTACCTTCCAATGAACAAGAACCCTTCCCCGCCCCGGCCTCCGAGCGGCGGGGGCTCGAGCTGGCCCGGAGCTCGCGTGAAGCATCACTCGACCTAATTAGAGCCACCTAAACTTCTGAAATTGAAAAAGGCCCGGTTGCCGCTCGCAATCGGGCCTTTTTACGTGCTGCGTTTTGACAGGTTCGAAAATCAAGGATACCGAAGAAGGATCCTAGGGGGGATATTCATGAAGAAACTCTACGTCTCCGTTCTCGCTGTATTCGCTCTCGTTCCCGTTTCGCTCGCCCTTGCCTGCACCGAAGATGGTCAGCACGGCATCGCTCCGGACAACAATCTGTACATCGCGGACAGCTCGTTCGGCTCCTTCCCGGTGACCGAAGCCCAATTCAGTGCTTCGATCGCTCGCGCGGAAAAAATCTATGCGCCGATCTTCGCGGCCCAAAATCGCACCTACAAAGTGATCGCCAGCTGGTCCGACGGAACGGTGAACGCATTCGCCGATCGCAGCGGCTCGGTTTCGCAAGTGCATATGTTCGGCGGCCTCGCTCGGCACCCGAAAATGTCGCCGGACGGATTCGAACTTGTGATCTGCCATGAGACGGGCCACCACCTCGGCGGCGCTCCGAAAATCAAAGGAATCTTCGGCAAGTCCTCCTGGGCATCGAACGAAGGCGAAGCGGACTATTACGCCACGCTGAAATGCGCGCGCCTGATGTGGTCCGGCGACGACAACGAGACGATCGTATCGAAGATGACGATTCCGGCGACCGTGACGGAGCGTTGCCAAAAGAGCTTCGACAAAGCGAACGACATCCTAATCTGTAAGCGCGCGGCGATCGCCGGCAAGGATCTCGGCGACACCCTTGGTGACCTCGGCAAAACCGGCGACACCGACTTCGACAAGCCAGATCTTTCGGTCACGAAGAAGATGGTCGACGCTCACCCACCGGCGCAGTGCCGGCTCGACACCTACTTCGCCGGCGCGACTTGCGCAAAGTCGAAGGACGACGCGCTTTCGGATACCGACGCCACCGTCGGTACGTGCGCGCAGGAAAAGGGCGAAGTCCTCGGGATTCGTCCGGTCTGTTGGTATAAACCGATCGACAAGAACGCGCCTCCGTCGACTTCGACTTGGCCGTCGGGCAAGCTGACCCGCCGCTAAGCCTCGAGGAGTAGGCCCGCTCTCGTAAGCGAGCTGTTCTGAAAATTCGAACGCCTCGGTTGCACCGCAGCCGGGGCGTTTTCCTTATCGCGCCCGGGACACTAGGTGAAGGTTCCGCGCTCTTCGAATCCCCGCTGGTAAAGCGCGAGGGTTTTCGTCAGTCGAAGTCGGCGATCATATTTCGATTTTACGTGCGCGCGAGCCCGGACGCCCATCGCTCGGCGGGTCTTCTCGTCCTCGATCAGAATTCGGAGTTTATGTTGAAGATCGAAGGCGTCGTCCGGGCGCGTGAGCAGTCCGAAATCCTCGTTCCCGACGATTTCCCGGGCGCTGCCCCCGCTCGAGATGATGATCGGACATTCCATCGCCATCGCCTCGATCGCGACGAGTCCGAACGCCTCCTGCTTCGAGGGCATGACGAAAAGGTCGAAGGCCTGCATGACCTCTGGAATATTCTCGAGGTACCCGGTGAAGAGAACGGCGTTCTCGAGGTGAAATTGCGTAACCATCGCTTTAAGTTCCTCGAAGTGACCGCCTTCGCTCCCGAGCGTCTCCTCTCCGACCACGACGAATTTTAGCTTGTGACCCGCTCCCCCGATGCGCTTGAGAAGTCCGGCCGCCGCCTTAATGAATGTTCCCTGACCCTTAGCGGGATCGATTCGACCGACGAGGCCGATGACGATCGTGTCGCCGTCCGCGCCCCAGCTCTCCCGCTGCCGTCCCGCATCGACCTTGTTCGGGTCGAAGCGTTCGAAGTCGAGGCCGAGATTCACGATCTCGACTCGCTCGGGATCGACGGGATGGGTCGCGAGGACGTTTTCACGAAGTGCCTCGCTCATTACGATGAGGGAATCAACCCTTCGGTAGATCAGCGAGTGAATCCAGTTCTTCTTATTGTGGCCGCTCATAATGTGCCGGGAGGCGAAGAGCGGAACTTGGGGGCGTTTCCACACCCAGGGCGATATCGAACCGAGAAGGGTCGTCTGATGCGTGTGAACGAGATTCACGTCGCCGGAGTCGATCCAGCCGTCGAGGTCGCGCCGAAAGTGGCGGTCGAGGGTATCGCGGGGCCGGTAGTCGAGAGGGAACGTGATCACGCCCGGCTTTTCGGCGAGCGAGCGATGAATCGGAGAATCCCGGAGAACCGCCACCCGCACGGGAAGGGAATACCGGGCCAGCTCCTGGGCGTCGTACGCGACCGTCTGCTCGAGCCCGCCCCAGGAATGGGAAAGGCAGACGAGAAGCGGCTTCAATCGCGGTCGAAGGGCGGAGACGTACTCATCGAGCGGTTTTGCGAAGTCCACGCCGGATCTCCTCCCATACCGTTTCGGGCATGATGCCCTTCAGACACTGGATCTGCTTTTCGGCCGGTTGGGAACATTCGTTTCGCTCGCAGGGCCAGCACTCGACCGAATTCAGGGAAACCTGAACGAGACCGGGGCCGGTCGGCTTCGTGCGCCGCGGATCGGCCGCCCCGCAGACGATTTGGGTGAAGGATCCGCAGAAGGAGGCGACGTGCGCGAGTCCGGACTCGTTCGTCACGGTGAACTCGGCGCCGGCGAAGAGATCGGTGAGCCCCGAGATCGGTCCGCGAGCGGTAAAATCGACGAGGCGGAGCTCCTCGAACTGACAGAGGCGTTCGGCGAGCGGCGCCTCCCGCGGTCCACCGACGATGACGCCGGTCAGGTTTGTCGCCTCCGAAATCTTGCGCGCGAGCCCGATGAAATAATCGAGCGGCCATCGCCGGGAGTCAGCGGTCGCCCCGGGGGCGAGAATCCAGTAAAGACCCTTCGGCTTCGCGATGCGCGGGCCCGGCCAGAATCGATCGGCGTCGAATTTCTCGAGCTCGCCGGGAACGGTTTCATCGAGTTCGTTTTCGGGAAGCACGCCCCAAAACTCCCGCACCGCGCGCTCCGGCTTCGCTTCGTCCGGTAGGAGGTCGAGATAGGCCTGGGCCCGATGGCGAACTCCGAACCGTTCGTCGGGCGGCGCGAGGCGTTCGTTCAGGAGAAAGCCGCGCCCTTCCGAGGCGAATCCGCGGCGCCGCTTCGCACCGGCCCGGTAGAGGAGCCAGGCCGACGAAAAGGAGTTCGGTAGCGAGATTCCGAGATCCCATCCCCGCAGGGCGCCGACGCGCTTCGCTTCGGCGTCGAGATGACTTAACTTTTCGACGAAACTCGATCCCGCCCTCGGCTTTTCGAGCGGGATGATCTCGTCGACGAGGGTTCGGAATTGAATATCCGCGACCCAGGGCACGCAGACCGAGGCGATCGTCGCGTCGGGATACGTTCGTCGGAGGTAATAAAAGAACGGGAAGGCGAGCACTTGATCGCCGATCCAATTCGGGGCGCGGACGAGAATCGAACGGAGCTTATTCGGCATTCGGCCGCTCGCCCGGTTCGACCTGAGTCAAGCGCCCCGATAAGGCTCCGACTTTCACCTCGGCCTCGAGCCGCGCGATGAATCGCCGATCGTCGTCGGTCAGCCAAATGAACGTCTCGCCCTTTTCCTGCTTCAGTACCCCGTTGAAACTCGTTTGGGGGCGCACGACGATGCATCGCTTTTTTCCGAGCGGAGTGTCGACCATTTCCCGACGGATCACCGTCACGACGATATCCCAGCAACGCCCTTCGCTAACGACCGGGTAAGTGTAAACTTTTCCGTCCTCGAGCGGGAGTGTGCGCAGGTAATATAGCGCGGAAAAACTATCCTGTGAAAAGGGATGCTCCATATCGAGGGAGTCCTTCGATTCGGAGATTCCCTTCTCGATATGGTTCACCCGATTCCAATAAAAGTCCTTCTTCTTCTCGGAGTCGAAAAGCTCGAGCGCGTCCCGCTTTTGCTTGGTGT
>JAYVXM010000455.1:0-4301 GCA_043785205.1 Bdellovibrionales bacterium | reverse complement strand
AGAGCCCGTCGTAGCGAAGCTCCGCGTACGCGCACCGTCGATCGATCTCAAAGAGGCATTCCAAGATCGCCGTACCGATCCGGCGTTCGGTAGCGACTAACTTCTTGATGCGGGCGAAGAGGAATTCGTTTTTCATTCTCACTTCGTAGCATGGGTTTTTTCGACCCGCTCCGCACGCGCGTAAACGATAAACGATGTGGATTTATCAAAGTCGAAAATCTTAAGCGGCCTTCTTCAAGCCTAGATGAAGTACGCGCGGCTCCCACGCGATTAAAACGAAAGGGTGACCGCAAAGAAAAGTGACCGAATAATCCGTCAACCCGAAAACGTCCGGCGGCGGAATTTTTCTCCCACCGACCACTCGCGGCTTAGCAAGGCAAGCGCGAACCGACCAACTTTCCGGAAAGTGTAAAATCAGTAGACACTCTTTCGCCCTCGGCAAGCCGTGGAACCCGGCCGCGCCTGGCACGCTCTTCGCTGAGTACGTTCCGCCCCTTACCACCCCATTTTCGAAAAGAAGAATCGCGTCCATGAAAAACGGCATTTCGCGTAAGTTTTGGATCCTGGCTTTGTTCCCGCTGTTCGCGTTCGCGCGGCCACCGGCGGGTCCTCTCGAAGACCTTCTGAACGTCGGTGCGACGGTCGATGAACGGTGCCAACTCGAGGTTCTAGAAAAGCTCGGCTGGCAAGTCGGCGAAAAGGCGGATTCGAAAGTCGCGGCCACGCCGGCGGCGGACGTCTGTCAAACCGGTTCCCTCGAGGACTCCGTCCGGGGCGGCGCCCTGAAGCTCGCGGTCGACTCCCGCGCTTCCGCGGCGGAAATCTCCGAAATCCGGCGCTCATACCCGTCGCTCCTCGCCGGGCCCCAATCCCTATGCGCGTACAAATTTCAAGTGGCCCGTGCCGTCTCATCCGCGGCGAGTAAGCTCGCGGCGAACGGCCGTTACGTGTTCAGTAAGCCCCTCCAGTGGAGTTTCGTCCGAATGAGAAAAGGGCCGAAGCCCGCCCAACGAGGATGGGAACGCTCGATCCTCCCCGGCAAAACCCTATTTTATCCGCGCCACTCGCTTTCGGATGCGGTCGAGGAGTTCTACACGGGAAAGGTTCAGTCGGAGTGTGCGGTCGGGTTACAGATCGCGCAAATGGCGACCGTCTACGAACTCTTCGGAAAGAGCGCCTTCAACGAATCTTTTACTTTCGCCGAGTTCCCGATCGGGACGTATGATCGAGTTGAAAAGTCGGCCAACATCTTCTTCGGGAATGACGCGAACCTCGAATCCGATTCACTCGCCAGCGGGCTCGCCCGCGAAGGCGGGATGACGATGGTGGGAGTAGCCGGCTATCTCGGGAACGTGCTCGGAGAGTCTTACTTGGATAATCCTCCGGATCGGGGCGAAAATCTTCTGATCGTGTCCGTTCCGCCCGAGGCTGCGCGGGCGATCGCCGACGCGGGTTCAATCGACGCGATGAATGCGAAGATGCGTAAAGCATGGGAAATCGTTCGGGCTTCGGCCGACCCGGCGAAGGAATCTAAAGAAATATTCAATGACTCCGAGAACACGGCTTCCGACTCCCAGAAATCGGCGACCCACCGAGCCGTCGACGCGATCCTCGCCTCGCCCGAGATCGCCGGGATCCAGGTTTTCGTGCATCCTCTCGGAACGCATAGCCTTCGCTACCACGTGAAGCGACTCATCGGAGCAAATCCACGCACGCCGTACGCACTCCAGCTTTACGACAGTCCCATTAATGGCGAAGTCTTTTCGCGGTACAAGAAGTCCCTCATGAATACTTGCCTGAAGCGAAACTAGAGCTTTTCTTTCCCGAACTTTTCGAACGAATTCACGAGCGTCTTCAAGCGATCGATCACGGCGTCGCGCGTTTTATCGAGCGGCGCCGAGAGCGCGAGGCCCGCGGCGTAGTCGTGCCCGCCGCCACCGAGCTCCATGGCGACGCGGTTGATGATGATTCGCCCTTTCGAACGAATCGACACGCGAATCTGATTGTCGTCCTCCTCGCGAAAGAGGCAAACAACCTCCGCGTCCTTGAGAAGCAGAAGGAGGTTCAAGAACGATTGGGTATCGTCGGCCGAAGCGAGGTGCTTCTTCCGGAGATCGAGGCCCATCTCGAGCCACGCGATCTTTCCGTTCGAGGTGACCTTCGTGTTTTGGAGGAGCTGCCCGAGGAGCTGGAGGTGGGAAAGCTCCTTCGAAGAGTAGATCGCCTGGTAAACCTCTTCCGGATTCACTCCCTCTTCGATCATCTGGGCCGCGATCGTGTGGGCCATGGGCGTCGTCCGGGCATACCGGAAGCTGTTCGTGTCGGTCATCACCGAGACGTAGAGGCCGAGCGCGACGTCCTTGTTGATCGTCGCGATGTCGAGCTCCCGGAAAAGGTGATGGAGCATCTCGCCGATCGAACTCGAAGAAATATCGGAAAGGACGCTCGCGTGGGGAGGATACTGAATCGCGTGGGCGCCGGCGATCTCGGGATGGTGGTCGAGAAAAACGATCTTCTTCGCCCGAAGGCTGAGCTCCGGCCAGAGCTTGCCGAGACGACGGGGATCGTTCGTATCGACGATGATCCAGAGGTCGAAGTTATCCCAGAGTTCGACCTCGCCCGGTCCGAGGAGAGTCGACCGCTTCGGGTCAAGAAACTGATAGCGGCGAGGCAGGGGGTCGGGATTGTAGACCCGGCACGCCTTCTTCGCCCGCTTCAGGTAATGGAAAATGGCGCTTTCCGCGCCTAGTCCGTCACCGTCGGGTAGAGCGTGGGTCGAAATTAACACCCGCTTCGCGTCGAGCACGGTCTGCTTAAAGCGTTGGAATTCTTTAGTTTTCGAAAGTTCAGGGGGCTTCGTTTTGGTTCTCAAGTCGGATCATTCCTTTTCCGAAAAACTCTATAGTAGCCGCTGCTGAAACCGCTGATGTCCACTTGGGGAAAAAATGAAATCTGCGAAGTCGCTGAAGAAGAGCCCGAAGAAGACGACCTCCGAGCCGAAGAAATCGGGTTCTCCGAAATCCATCGATCCCCTGTACGTGATCTTCGAGCAGCACCTTTTCAATTTCGCGGACCCCGACTCGGACCGGAAGACTTTCATCGCCCAGGTCGTCGCGGACTATATCGGCTATCTTCGTAAGAATAACATCATCGTGCCGAAATCCCTCGAACAACCGATCGTCGAGGAACTGGGTACTCAGGTGAATACCATGCTCGTTCGTAAGATCTACGGATGTTTGACGGTCAACGAGTTCGCCGACCCGATGTCGGGTGCCGTTCGGAGCGCGAAGAAACGCGCCAAGTCGCGCGTTTCGAAGACGGGGTAACCTACTTACGGCGCCGTCCGGCCTTCTGCCGTTTCGCTTGAAGACGCCGTTTTTCCCGCAGGATTCGCTTCCGCGTCTCGCCGATCATGAAGCGCATGATCATCGCCGCGATGTTCCGTTTCGTCGCCTTTTCGATGCCCTCGAACCCGGGCGACGAGTTCACTTCGAGAATGGTCGCGCCGTTCGGCCCTTCCATGAGATCCACGCCCGCGATCCCGAGGCCGAACGCTTGGGCGGCCCGAATCGCGATTCTCCGGTAGGATTTCGGAAGCGTAACCGGCGTGCCTTCGCCGCCCCGGTGGATGTTCGAGCGAAATTCGCCGGTCGGTGCCGTGCGCAGCATGGCCGCCACGATCGTCCCGCCGACGACAAAGATTCGGTAGTCCTTCCCCGCGCTCTTCTTCAGAAACTCCTGGATGAGGACGTCCTCCTCGAGGGTATTCAACGTCTCAAGGACGCTTGCGAGCGAGACGGGCGAGTGGACGAGCATGACGCCGACGCCTTGAGTTCCCCGGAGAACTTTAAGGACGACCGGCATTTCTTTGACGGAGGCGAGCGCCGCGCGCAAATTCTTCGCGCCGCGCGCTAGAACGGTCGCCGGAACGCGCACCCCGGCCTGGGACAGGACCTGGAGGCTCCGGAGCTTGTCCCGGCTCTCGGCGATCGCCGCCGAACCGTTCACGACGTAGGTGTCGAGCGATTCGAAGTGCTTCACGACCGCGAGCCCGTAGTCCGTGACGGAAGCGCCGATTCGCGGAAGAATGGCATCGTAGTAAGGCAAGGGGCGGCCGTGAAAGAGGATCGAGCGATTCTTTCCTTCGACGGCGAGCTGGCATTCGAGCGGGTCGATTACGTCGCATTCCACGCCGAGACGCTTCGCCTCTTGAAGGAGGCGTCGAATGCTGTGAAGATTCTTATTCCGGGAGAGAATCGCAATTCGCATGATCGTTCCGCCTATCATCTGGAAAAAAATGA